>JBCBEA010000221.1:0-6639 GCA_038529195.1 Cyanobacteria bacterium J06600_6 | reverse complement strand
TATGGCTCAAGCACAGCGCAAATGTCAGTTTGACCTAAATCATGTTTTATCTCTCTTTAGAATGAAATAGCCCTGGTCATAAAGCACGGATAAGCTGTTAATCATTGCTCAGCTTTCAACTCTTGTATTTTGCGACAACCTGGCTCAGCAAAAGCCTCTCACCACAAAGGATTGCTGTATTTTACAAAAGTTGTATACTTTTAGTAAAGATTGATAAGATAACTATATACTTTCGACACATATTTTAATTACTAACTGTTCCTCTTTTCTCAGGTATCAAGGTTATTAGCAGTTGGGGAAAGCAGGCGATTATATTTATCTAGCCTTAAATAAAAAAAGGTCTATATTATACAATTTTCTGTAAAAAAAATCTGTCTTGGTTAATACGGCAGGAAAAAAAAAAAAAATGCAAACTGTATAGAATTAAGTTCGCCATTTAACTATAGGCAAGCTATATTTTTTGATTTAATCGAAGTCTCAACGGATTCCGAGCTATCTAAAAAACTAGAAAAATACTCAAGCGTAGAAATACTATGAATAATGGAACACAAGTTGGAAACTTGCTTCCAAGACCTTTGAGAACAGTCTTTAAAAATTTCTCACCCTCATGGTTGGTATGTATTCCTTTAGCAGCAGCGATTACAATCGTTTGGAATACAGCAGCGACCGCCCAAGGGCTAGATGCTCCTGCTAACCTAGACGAATTAAGAGTTGTATTAGACGCAATCTTCCTGCTAGTTTGCTCAATCCTCGTCATTTTCATGAACGCAGGGTTCGGTATGTTAGAAGCTGGATTTTGCCGTCAGAAAAATGCTGTTAACATCCTCGCGAAAAATTTGATCGTGTTTGCGATCGCGACTCTTGCTTACTGGGCAGTAGGTTATGCCCTCATGTACGGCGATGGCAGTCCTTTTATCGGCACTAGCGGTTTTTTCTTTAGCGGAGATGCTGCTGCTTATGGTGATGATGCTTATCCCGCAGCCGTTCCCGCAGCGATTAGCTTCTTGTTTCAGGTAGCGTTTGCTGCCACTGCTGCAACTATCGTTTCTGGTGCAGTAGCCGAACGGGTTAAATTCAGCGCTTTCTTGATCTTCAGTACTTTATTAGTAGCTATTTCTTACGCTATCACTGGTCACTGGGTTTGGGATGGTGGCTGGCTATCAGAGATGGGATTCTCTGACTTTGCTGGTTCGACAGTGGTTCACTCCGTAGGTGGTTGGGCAGCTTTAGTCGGTGCAGCAATCCTCGGTCCAAGATTAGGTAAATATCAAAACGGTAGAATTAGCGCCATCCCTGGACACAACATGGGATTTGCAACTTTGGGCTGTTTGATTCTTTGGATTGGCTGGTTTGGTTTTAACCCTGGTTCTGAATTGGCAGCAACTGCTAACGTTCCTTATATTGCCGTAACTACTAACCTCGCTGCAGCAGCAGGTGGTGTAGCAGCAACCTTTACCTCTTGGTTAAAAGATGGCAAGCCTGACTTGTCGATGATTATTAACGGTATTTTGGCTGGTTTAGTTGGAATAACAGCAGGCTGTGCTGACGTTAGCTATTTATCTGCGGTAATTATTGGTTTGGTTGCGGGTGTAATTGTTGTCTTTTCTGTTGCTTTCTTCGACAGCATCAAAATTGATGACCCTGTTGGTGCAACTTCCGTTCACCTTGTCTGTGGTATCTGGGGAACTCTTGCAGTAGGGATCTTTGGAACAGGCAACATTGTTACTCAATTGATCGGTATCGTCGCAATTGGTGCATTTACCGTGATCTTTAGTGCCATTGTTTGGTCAATCCTCAAGTTCACTATCGGTATTCGAGTTGATGCCGAGGAAGAGAGACGTGGTTTAGATATCAGCGAACACGGTATGGAAGCATACAGTGGCTTTGTGAAAGAAGCTGATGTTCTTGCTGCTGGTGTTGCTGGAGTTCCTAGCGGAATGGGTACTGCTGAACCTTCTGAGTTCTAATTTTAAAGTTCTAATATTTAGAATTTTCAGTTGAAAAGCGATCGCCTGTATTAAAGTGCGATCGCTTTTTTTTGTGGAAAAAATTTAATCCTCAGGAACAGATAAGCCCTGAAGCGAAGATTCTGGTTCAGTCAAACTTTTACCTTGAATAAGTACGCCATATCCTCCCAATCGAGTCGGATCGAGTAGCTGATGAAGTGCATCACGACGTTTAAATATTTCGGTTATGCCAAATTTACCACTAGACAATTCATTTAGGCGATCACCTAACCCTAAAGACATCAGAAATAGTCCTTGCTGGGTAAAGCCGATCTTTTGCAGCTCTAACAGTTCGCCCTGGCGCTCTAAAGCCGTAAAATCAACGTGAGCAGTAAGATCTTGACGACCCAAATTAGCGTAGGGATTATTGTGACGACGATGTTGATAGTAACACTGTAAAGTTCCCTGACTACGAGCAGGACGGTAATATTTAGCAGCACTGTAACCATAGTCGATAGTTAGCAGATATCCGCGTTTGAGCTTCTGGCTAACCGTTTCAAGCCAGTCTAACGCCTGTAAATTCACCTCGGTGCGATAGTTTTCAGGATATTCTGACGATAACAAATCTACTTCTACCTGGGAAAAATACTCGGCTATGGCTGGGGAAGATAGGTGATCTAGCGTTTCTGTTAACTGACCCTGTTCTAAGGTTAAATGAACTTCCTGGAGACATCCTGCCGACTTCTGGACTAAATGAACGGGGAAAGCATCGACTAGCTCATTAGAAAAGCAGCAGCCGACAATACTCGTTTCGGGAAGATCCGACCAGTCCCGCCAAGCAATATCCAGATCAGTCAAGGGTTGAAGCAGCTGTTGCTGTTGCTGAATTAAAGTAGGAGATCGCTCGATAATGATATATTTGAGGGCATTAATAAAAGCGCGATCGGCATTAGTTTCTAGATAAGACAAAATATCTTGGGCTAACTCGCCGTTTCCCCCACCCATTTCGACCAGATAAAAAGGAGACGGAGAGCCTAAATTAAGCCACATTTCCAAAAACTGGATTGCCAGCAATTCTCCAAAGTCTCTGCCCAAAGAAGCTGAAGTGAAGAAATCTCCCTGGAAACCAATCTTTACTTTGCTTGTATAGTAGCCATGCTCAGGATGGTAAAGCGCGAGAGCCATGTAATCAGCAAAAGTAATTTTGCCAGAAGCCGAGCTATTAATCTGGGCAATCAGAATCTCTTTTAACCGTTGAGAATGAGAAAATTCTGGCGAACTCATAACAAAATTTGGGCTGGCTCTAAACTATCTCTTTTATTATCCACCTAAGAGGACTGTTCTTAAGGTGTCACATTAATACTCGTACATAGTAATGATTATTGTAAGCTGTGGGGGAATTTAATTACTCCAGACCAAAATTATGGCTTAATTTCCACTGGAATTCTAAATTATGAGATATGGTGTAAATCGATTTTAACAATCCAAAGTGAATGAGTGGTTTAAAAAACAAGATTAAAGCAGCTACCTTAGTCGATCTACTCCAAATCCGAGCTGAGTCACAGCCCAATCAAACCATTTATAACTTTTTGGTTGATGGTGAGACAGAATCAGTTAGTCTGACCTATAAACAGCTCGAACAAAAAGCTAAGGCGATCGCTGCATACTTGCAATCTGTCTGTTCTCCTCACGATCGAGTTTTATTACTATTCCCCGCAGGCTTAGATTACATCACCGCTTTTTTTGGCTGTCTTTACGCAGGAGTGATTGCCATACCAGCCTATCCTCCTCGTCCGAATCGCTCTTTAAACCGCATTCACAACATTTTAGACAACGCTCAGACCGATGTTGCTTTAACCAATAGCGAGACCCTGCAGGGTTTAGAACGTCAGCTATCTAGCACCACCGAATTACAAAATTTACGCTGGATTACTACAGATACGATTGATAGCAAAGCAGTTTCAAGCTGGCAGCAGCCAGATGTTTCTGAGTCAGATATTGCCTTTCTCCAATACACTTCAGGTTCAACAGCAGAACCAAAAGGAGTTAGGATTGCTTATAAAAATTTGCTGCATAATCTAGAGGCAATTCACAACTGCTTCCGTCATTCGACTCAAAGCAAAGGAGTTATTTGGCTGCCTCCGTATCACGATATGGGCTTGATTGGCGGAGTTCTCCAGCCTTTATTTGGCGATTTTCCCGTGACTCTGATGTCCCCTCTGATGTTTTTACAAAATCCCCTGCGCTGGCTTAAGGCAATTTCTCGGGATGGAGCAACAACTAGTGGTGGACCAAACTTTGCCTACGATCTTTGCGTCCGTAAGTTTAAACCCGAACAGCTGATAGGTCTAGATCTAAGCACCTGGAAGGTAGCTTTTAATGGTGCTGAACCTATCAATCATGAAACTTTAGCCAACTTTGCCGAAACTTTTGCGCCCTATGGCTTTGACTACGATGCGTTTTATCCCTGCTACGGCATGGCAGAAGCAACCCTGATTATTTCTGGTGGCTCGAAAGATGCTGCAATTGTGACTAAAAGCGTTCAGGGCAAAGCTTTAGAACAAAACAAAATTGCGATCGCCGATGCGAATGAACTCCACCCTCATACGTTAGTTAGCTGTGGTCAAAGTTTAACTGACCAAAAACTGGCGATCGCTAATCCTGAAACCTTGGCTACCTGTCCGCCAGGAGAAGTCGGAGAAATTTGGGTATCTGGAGCGAGTATTGCCCAGGGATACTGGCGACAGCCAGACATTACCGCCGCTACCTTTGATGCCTACCTTCAGGATACGGGAGAAGGACCTTACCTACGTACAGGAGATTTAGGCTTTATTGATCGCGGAGAGCTATTTTTTACGGGTCGTCTCAAGGATATGATCGTGATCAAAGGACGCAACCATTATCCCCAAGATATTGAAAAAACCGTGGAAGAAACTAGCTCTTGGATTAGACCCAGCTGTGTTGCTAGCTTCTCTGTGGATCTTCAGGGAGAAGAAAAATTAGTGGTCTTAGCCGAGGTAGAGCGTCGCTACTGGAGTAGCAATCGTGCGAAAGCTAAAGCTAACGGCAAAGCGCCATCATCAGAAATCGTGACGGTTAAAGAATTAACTCAAACTATACGGCGCGAAATCTCTAAAAACCACGATCTTCAGGTCTACGCAACTCTATTACTCAAGCCAGGCAGCCTCCCCAAAACTTCAAGTGGTAAGATTCAGCGCCATGCTTGCCGTACAGACTTCTTAGCCAATACGGTAGAAGGTTTACCTGTATAGGCTTATTTTCAATTCACATTTATAGATTTAGATCGTTAGCAGCCTACTGCCAAGCCTCAGATGTTTGTCTGAGGTTTTGTTCTGGGAATACTCAGTAGAGTCCAGCAATATGTCTTGCCCCAAGACAGGATCAGCAATAATGCCGAACTCTAACCTCACAATGGCAGGTCAGTTAGTAACTGCTAGCATAATTACTCTAACGCTATGTCCTTTGAGCATCAGGGCAGCCACAATCGAGCCAGACCTCCTAGAAACACCTGCAATTATTGCCCGCCAACGTTTAATCTCGGAAGGTATATCTGCCTATCAAAAGGGATATTATAGTTCAGCAGTTTATCTACTCAGAAATTTTCTCAATCCCCATCGACTTATTAAAACGCCTCTAGAAAAATCAGGAATTAATCATTTAGCCTTGGCTTATCAGGCTATAGGAGAATCATTCCAGGCGACAGCCACAATTGAACGAGCTATCTCTGTCACAAGTAACTCGCCTCTAGAATTAGCTACCTCAGAATACAATGCAGGTCTAATTGCTTCACTACAAAATGAGCAAGAGATCGCCAATCAGCACTGGGAAATAGCTCGTCAGCTATATAAAAATCAGAATCGCGATCTTGAATGGAAAAAAACAACTCTTCAACTAGTCCAAAGCCATAGAGAATTAGGAAATCTGCCCAAGTCACGCCGACTGTTAGAAGAATTAAAAGCAATCAAGCCATAATCGGTCGGGAAATAGTCAGGTGATCGCCACTATAAAAGTCAAATTATAATTATGTTGAGTATCTCAAACTAGAAACATGACCTATACTCTAAATCTTCAGGCATTTACCGACTCAATCGGCGAGCTCGATTTGGCAAAAATTTGTGGGGATAATCCCGATCTTCGATTTGAAACTGATAAAAATGGAAAATTAATCATTATGTCTCCAACTGGAAGCCTTACTGGAGAAAGAAATGCCGATCTAATCTATCAAGTTCAATTTTGGAATCGTCAATCTAAGCTGGGTGTCGTGTTTGATTCTTCTACAGGCTTTAGATTATTTAACGGGGCGATTCGCTCCCCTGATGTCAGTTGGATTGCCATTGAACGTTGGAACAGCTTAAATGACGAACAGAAAAGAGGCTTCGCACCGATAGATCCTGATTTTGTTGTTGAGCTATTATCGCCGACGGATAAACTAGCTGAAACACAGCAGAAAATGAGGGAGTATATGGATTGTGGGGTCAAACTAGGTTGGTTGATTAACCCCGATTCTAGAAAAGTAGAAATTTATCGCAATGGTCGGGAAAAAGAAATATTAGAAAGTCCGAGCAGCGTATCTGGCGAAGATATACTAACAGGGTTGAACATAGATCTAACTGAGATTTTTTAAAATTTCTTGTCTGGCAGATAAAGTTAATAGTCTCAAATAATGTTTAGA
>JBCBEA010000220.1:0-6640 GCA_038529195.1 Cyanobacteria bacterium J06600_6 | reverse complement strand
CCCACACCTTAATCCATAGCACCTTAATATTATTCATCTTGATTTATGAGTTGCTAAAACTATTTCTAAAGTATGAAAGTAATTGACTATCGTCGATACTCAAGCATGACTAAGAACGTTTGTAATTTAGTAACTTTAATCTAATAAAAAATATCGGCAGGATCGGCAGTACGAAGTTTTTTAATGGCGATCGCGCCTGAAATAATGCACATCAAGACATTGAGCGTAAATACCTGGAGAGCTATTCCCATATTCATGGTTACAGGTAGCTCAATGAAGTTAGTCATCAGATAATAAATACTAAAAGAAGCCAAATAGCCAGGAATAAAGCCCATTACGGCAAGAATGAGAGACTCTTGCAGGACAATCAGAGAAAGCTCACGATCTTGATAGCCCATCGCCTTGAGGGTCGCATATTCGGGCAGATGTTCGCTGACGTCAGTATAGATTACCTGATAAACAATAATAATGCCGACCACAAAACCGATAAACGCCCCAAAGTTGAGTACTTTGCCTTCTGACCAGGTAGCGACCTCGTCTTTTTCTGCTTGAGCTAATTCTGCCTTGGTCAAAACCTTGATGTCTTTAGTCAAAGTTTGCTTAATTCTGTTAATTACCTGCTGTGGATCTGCACCAGGCTCTAAGGATACTACTCCTAACGAGACTTCCTTGAGTCTTTCTGCCCCTCTGATTTGCCCGTAATTCCAGTCACTCATCACCGCGACACTGTCGTAGTAAAAAGTGCTGCCAAGGTCAAACAAACCCATAACTGTAACTCGGCGGTTGCTGAGAATACTAGAAACTCGACCTCGATCGCTAATTAATTGCGGAATGTCTCCCGACTCCGATTTTGATAGGCGATCATACAAAATTCCTCCAGGGACGGATAGCAAATCTAGCTGACGATTAATTTCGGGGATTTTAAATACAGGCTTATTAGGATTGAAAGCAATAAGCTGCATTGACGAAGATTTAATCTGCCCTCTTGCCGATTCTGGGGTTTCTAATAATTCAGGATTAACCCATCTGCCATAACCAACATATAAGGGTCGGACATCCGCTACTCCTGCGATCGCATCTGCCTGATAAAGATAAACATTGGGAAAGCCACTGTCGCGAATATTATCGGCGTAGGTAGAAATTAAATAAAGGTCGCCGTTGAGGTTTTCAGGCAAGAGAGTCACCCCATCAAATAGCATTGCCCTCAAACCCAGCTGAGTAAAAATCAAAATAATTGAAAATGCTACGCCCAAAATCGCCACCAACAGTCGAACTTTTTGGTGAGATAGCTGTAGCCAGGCTACTGGAGTGCGACGTAGGTAGGCATTGATTTTGCGAACTAAAAGGTAAATGGGCTTCATGTTTATACGAACAAAGATATTGGCAAAAAAGCTTCTATAGGGGTCAACGTCCAATCTCAACGCGGACTTTCATATTTGTTAACCCTGCGACTTTCTGACTATCGGCTGGATCGATGCGTATTTTTACTTCCACAATCCGCGAATTCTCATCCTGAGTTGGATCTTGTGAACCTGTGGAAAGCTGCTTTGCTCCTACCTGTAAACCCAGATGCTCCACTGTGCCTTTGAGCTTGCCTGAAAATCCACCATACTCACTACTAATAATCGCTGGCTGATCAATTTTTACTTTACTAATATCGGTTTCGTAAACTTCCGCCACGGCGTACATTTCGGCTGTCTGACCCAGTTCGACAATGCCCTGCTGAGTGTTCACCTGTTCCCCAACGCGGGTATTAATGCGCAAAATTTGTCCCGAAATAGGCACTTTAACCTTAGTATCTTCTAAACTCGCTTTGACCTGCTTGACCGCAATAATCGCTTTTTCCAACTCAATTTCGGCAACTCTCAGATCTACTGGTCTAATTTCCTGTAGTTGAGCCAGTCTTTCTTCTTCTTGTTTGATTTCCTGTTCTAAACTCTGCTGCGTATTATCTAGCTGTGCCAGCCTTTCTTGGAGAGTAGCCTGAGCCATCTCAAACTCTTCTCTTGCCTGGTCAAATGCTTGAACACTAACCGCTCCCTGCTGCTCTAGGCTTTCATTGCGCTCGAAGTTTAGTTTTGCCTGACGTAGCCGGGCTTTGCTAGAAGCGATCGCTGCCTGCTTTTCGAGAGTCTCATTGCGTAACTGTGACTTTAAACGAGATATATTTGCTTGTTGGGCTGCCAATTCTGCCTGCTTGCTTTCTCCCACCCGAACTTGCTCTAGCCTCGCCTGAGCTAACTCTACCTCTTTTTCTGCCTCTTCTAAATCTCGCTGACGATTTTCAAAACCCTGAAGAATGGCAATTACCTGTCCTTCCTCAACGAGATCGCCCTCCGCAACCAAAATTTGATTAACTCGGCTATCTTCGGCATTAGCTACGGACAGCTTAATCACCTCGCCCTTCGGAATTAACTTGCCTAGAGCAACAACCTGTTTAGGCTGCTGGATCTCGGCTTGAACTTCTGTTTGATCCTGAGACTGTACTTGGGAGTTGGCACTACAGGCAGCAGTCAAAATTGCCAAACTGAAGACCACCCCACACCGACAAAAAAATTTTGACACCTTTATTCGAGAGACTGTTGAACCTGGGAATAATTTAATTACTTAACTTACCTGACTGCACCAAAAAGCCCAGTAGCTTGAATATCAGCAGTCAAAAACACATCTTAGCAATTCTCGATCGCTAGCTGCAGGATTCAGAAGATTGCCAGCAAAGATAATTTTTCCCAATCAATCATAAAAAATAATTATATATAAAGGAGAAAAATATTGTGCTAACTTATTTATAAGTCATAAATAAATAAGCACAGCTAATCATTAAAACCATGACAACTTTAATTCGAAAGCCCAAGCAGAAAAGCATCAATCTTTTAAAATCACTCCAGCAATGGCTCGATAATCTTGAGATTCAGGAAGAACAAACCGCCAGAAGAATTGTCCGTCTAATTCCAGCTCAATGTCCTTTTGCCAAAAACATCAGAGTTCGGGGCAGAATAATTTTAAGCATTCCCCCTCTGTGTAAACTAAACCCTGTCTACGAACAGTTAGTTGCCCTGAGGTTTCGCGCACTTTGTTTCCTGGCAGACTGCTGTGGAGAAGATATTACTCCATACTGTTCCTAAAACGTCACGATCGCTTTCGTCTAACGTTTAAATTTACTAAATCTATCTATAGCTCGCCGTAAATAAGCAACAACCCTGTTTCTCAATTCAGGCTCAGTTAAAATTCCTTGAGTCGGGCTAAATAAAAGTGCTAGCAGGAAAAAAGCAAAAATAACCATCACGATCGCAGCACCAGAAGGCAAATCGAAATAGTAGCTGCTATACATCCCCGCGATACTAGAAACAGCACCAATTATTGAGCCAACAATCATCATCTGCGACAGTTCTTTGACCACTAAATAAGCCGTAATCGCTGGACCGATTAAGAGCGACATAACTAGCAACACGCCAACAGTCTGCATACTAGCGACTATAGTCAGAGTGATAGCGCAGACCAGACCAAAATACAGCAGATTTACGGGTAGACCACAGGCTTTTGCACCTGTGGGGTCGAAGGTATAAAACTCTAACTCCTTGTAAAACAGCCTGGTCAAAAGCAAAATAACCGCAGTGATAATCACCGTGCGCCAGACATCACCACTCGCAACGCCCAGAATATCCCCAAATAGAATTTCATTAAGATCAATCTTGTTTGTTTCTAAGATCGTAATTAAAATTACCCCTAAAGCCAAAAAGCTCGTGAGGGTTAACGCCATCGCTGCATCAACTTTGATTCGCGATCGCTTTTGAATCCCAACTACGACTAAAGCACTTAGTATCCCAGCTATGAATGCGCCAATCGCCAGATTGACCTCTAAGAAAAAGGCGATCGAAATACCAGGCAAGACGGCATGAGAAATGACCCCACTCATCATTCCCATCTGTTGCAGAATCAAATAGCTACCGACTACCGCACCCAGAATACCTAAAGACAAGCCAATGGCGATCGCCTGACGCATAAACTCGAATTCGAGGGGTTCGATTAACCAATTTGGGGGCAGTAGGCAGAGGGCAGAGGGCAGTACTAACAAGACAATACCTGGGATTATAACTAAATCTTGGCTGATAGCTGATAGCGCGGAGACTTTGTCTCCTAGTCGTCTTCGACGATCTGCGCATACGCGCTGCGCTAAAAACTAGCATACTCAAACGAAGCCGATCCAAATCGAAATACTATCTCATGGTGACAAATTCTTCTGCCGAACTGGGGTGGATACCAACGGTGGCATCAAAGTCAGCTTTAGTTGCGCCCATTTTAACGGCGATCGCCACACCCTGAATAATTTCTGCTGCGCTGTCCCCTACCATATGTGCGCCAATAACTTTATCGGTATTAGTATCAACAATCAGCTTCATCAAGGTTTTTTCCTGCTTGTTAGGCAGAGTATAGTACATCGGGCGGAACTTACTGCGATAAACTTTAACCGCATCCCCATATTTTTCCCTGGCTTCAGCTTCCGTCATGCCTACAGTTGCAGCTTCGGGAGTGGTAAACACGGCAGTAGCAATGTTTTCATAGCTCATTTTACGGGATTTGCCCCCAAAGTGAGTATCGGCAAAGGCTCTACCTTCGTTAATCGCCACAGGAGTAAGATTAATGCGATCGGTACAGTCACCTACCGCATAAATATGCTCTTCCGCAGTCTGATTATATTCATCCACCGCAACTGCTCCATTAACAGTTTCTACCTTTGTGTTTTCCAAACCAAGGTTGGCTAAATCTGGCGCTCTACCAGTAGCAGCTAAACTGGCTGCATCGGCAATAATTACTTCCTGATTACCATTTTCATCCGCTACCGTAATCTCTAAACCGCCGTCTTTTTTGGCAATAGACATTTCGGGCTTATTGTTCAGTATCCGAATACCGTGTCTTTCCATACCTGCTTGGATTTCGTCACGCAGATCTTCATCAAAGCCCCGCAGAATTTTCTCCCCACGGATGACTACAGTTACTTCTGAGCCCAAACCGTTGAGAATACAGGCAAACTCTACGCCAATATAGCCACCACCAATGATCACAATGCGTTTTGGCTGTTCCTTGACGTTAAATATTTCTCTGGAGGTGATCGCGTGCTCTATTCCAGGGATAGTATCTGGCTTAACAGGCTTTCCGCCTACCGCAATCAGGATCTTTTCCGCTGTAACCTTTTGATCGCCGATCTCAACTGTATGGGAATCAACAAACTTGCCGTAACCCTGATAAACTTTTACCTCAGAATTATCTAACATGCGCCGATAGATACCATTAAGGCGATCAACTTCGTTGTTTACTGCCGTAATCATTTTTAGCCAGTCAAAGCTGCTTTCACCTACCTGCCAGCCATAACCAGCAGATTCTTCAAAGCCATCAGGAAAGTGGGAAGCATACACCATTAGCTTTTTGGGTACGCAACCACGGTTAACACAAGTTCCCCCCAGGCGATCGCTCTCCACAATACCTACTTTTGCCCCATATTGGGCAGCACGTCTAGCAGTAGCAATACCTCCAGAACCCGCTCCAATGACAAACAAATCGAAATCATAACTCATTTCTAATCAACTCCTAATTTTAATTAATTTCTATATTTGGTCAGCAATCATCATTTGCTTGGCACGTACGAAGAGGAATTAGCGTTGAAAGCGACACGATGGCTGTAGATGTAAGCTCAGAGATCAACACAAAGCGAAGCTAATCTCTTAAAGCATAATAACTTAAATAGCGATCTCGACTAAAGTATAATCGACGATCGCCATATATTTTAGTTAACCCAATTATGGGCTTAACTACTAAACAACAATGTGAGCTTCTAAGAACCAAAGACGCTTATCAATTGTCCGAGAAATTTCGGTATAAAGATCCGCAGTATCCGCATCGCCTAATTCTTCCGTTGCCTCGATTCCTGCTCTCAAGTGTTTGGCATAAATAGCATAGCGATCGGCCAGAGCAGCCACGTGTTCTGCTCCCGAAACAGCACTAAAATCATATTCGGGTAAAACCGATTGATCCGCAGCGGTGCGAGCTGTACCCATTGCCGTACCTGCTAAAGAAGTTACACGTTCAGCAACCATATCAACATACTCTTCTAGTTCCCCTGCCATTTCGTCAAAGAGAAGATGTAGCTGATAAAAGTCCATCCCTTTAACATTCCAGTGTGCTTGCTTGGTTTGGGTTTTGAGGTCTAGTGTTGCTGCAAGGGTTTGATTTAAAACTTCGACTACTTTAGCTCGCAAATCTTCTGATAGGTCGATTCGAGTTGCATAAAGTTTTTGTTTGGAAACAGTAGAAACCATAATTAAATTCTCCTGAATGACTATACGAGGCTATATAAAGTGTATAAAACTTGAAACGGTGACGGTGAGCCAATATTTGATTTACCCAAAAGCAATATCGAGAAACATCATGCCCACAAAGCCAGTCATAATCCCTAAAGTACCTTCTTGAGCGTTACTTTCTCTATCTATCTCGGGAATGATTTCATCAACAATCACAAATAGCATCGAACCCGCTGCGATCGCCATTCCCCAGGGTAAAAATATCTGTCCAAAGTTAACAATTCCTGCCCCTACCGCACCACCTATTGGTTCGACTAAGCCCGTGAGTAAAGATATTCCCAGAG
>JBCBEA010000219.1:0-6670 GCA_038529195.1 Cyanobacteria bacterium J06600_6 | reverse complement strand
AGTGTTATTGCTGCTTCCTGGGCAGCAATAACACTACCGAAACCAGGAATAAACTTCACTAGTTCTCTACCAACTGCCTGAGCGAAAAAGCCTCCTGCGATCGCACTGGCGATTCCGCCTGCTTGGGAAGGAGATAATGTTTGTCCGTAAAGCTTACCTAACAATCCGACTAAAGATATCTGTAGTGCAGTGAGCACTGGCATCGTCGCAAAAGGCAAAGGAACAGCAGCTAAAGTCGCGGCCATAGTCGAGAATGCTACCAAATAGCGCCTTGCAGTATCCCGGTATAAATTTCCGAGTTCTTCGCCAACATTGTTATCTAGTAATTGATAGATAGTTCTGGACTCAGCTTCAGGTAATAATTCTGCCAAGACATCAGTAAATGCTGATAAACCATAGAAAGTGGGATTAAAACCATCTTCTTCTAAAGTAAAGTCGATTAAAACAGCACGATCGCAAATATCTTGAAAATCTTCTTGCAGCGCGTTGAATGCCCGCTCTACTTCTATAGAGGTTGGCGGATATTCTGGATGATCGGCGAAATCTACTGGATAAACTTCGTGGAGACAAGTAATTGCCAGTAGACAGGGTATATTTGGATAGTTTTGGCGCAGTTGCTTTGCAATCTGCTGTAGAGTGTCCGTTGCAAAATCACTAATTTTCACAGTCAGGATTAGGATTCTCGCCCTTTGGCTTTCTTGTTTGAGTTCCGACTCTAGCTCTTGAATAATACTCTGGGTTTCTTTATCTATGTCTCCCAAACCAACAGTATCGGTAAATATCAGTAAAGGAAGATCTTCGGAAGGGTAAGCACATCTCTCTGTATTTTGAGTATGAGGGCGAAAACCCTGACCGATAATTTCCGCTGAAACTCCCGTTAAACCTCGAACAATGGAACTTTTCCCAGCTTGAGGCTTACCAATCAATAACGCTTCTGTTGTCGGCAGTTTTTCTCTAACGTTGGCTAGAATTTCAGCAACCTGTTCATCATTAACATTGAACAAACTTGTTGCTTTTTTCGCAAGATCAGAATCGGGAACCAGCTTTTTTAAACGTCTAGCTGCATCATCGACATTCTTCGATGCACGATCTTTCCAATCATTTACCCAAGAAAATTTGCTCATTTTTTGCTAGATTCTAAAAGTTATGCCCCACAGCAACGATCTATACCCAGACTGTCTAAGATAAGATCGCTTACTGCATTCGCAACGGCAAATTCACTATAAAAGCTACGGCTGAAATCGAATGCTCGCATTTCCGCAATAATAGCAATTACTAAAGAGCCAAGATCGTTTTCTCCTTCCATTCTTTGACGAACGAAAATTTTAGCTGCTCTTTCGGCTATTTTACCATTTACAATTTCTGGTAAAAATTCCTCATCTAGCCAGGTGTGCAAGGATTGCTTAAGCCAGAGTTCTTCTTTATCAGGATGTTCTACATCGGGTAAAGTGATAGGAGCGATCGGTTTAGCAGAGTCATTCATAGTATTCAATTTGATTGAGTTGGAATTGAGAAAATCAATGCTCAACTAGAAGCTACTAATAAATTGATACAAGTATTTTCAAAATTAAACATCTCTATTTAGAAATAGACAATAGTAAAAGCATGAACATTAATATTCCTTTAATTGTAGAGGGATATAGCCAGGGTTATTTTTTAATGGCGGGAGATGACGACAAGTTGAGCTGGTATTCTAGCCCACAGCGTACTCTGATTCCTTTAGATGATCGCTTTCGCTATCCCAAATCTTTGCAGCGAGTATTGAATCAAAAACGCTTTTCTGTAGCGATTAATCGCGACTTTAAATCAGTATGTGAAGGCTGTGCAGATCGCGATAGTACCTGGATATCCGATGAACTGATGGATATATATTTAGCATTACACCAAGCAGGTTGGGCGCACAGTTTTGAAACCTGGCAGGGAGATAAGCTAGCGGGGGGAATATTAGGTATTGCGATTCGCGGTGCATTCATAGGCGAATCGATGTTTTATCGCATCACAGAGGGTTCTAAGGTAGCGATGGTCAAATTAGTAGAGCATCTGAGAGCGAAAAACTATGTGTTGTTTGATGCTCAGTTGCAGAACCCTCATTTGGAACGTTTTGGCTCCGTTGTTATCAATTCAGGAAAGTATAGCCAGATGTTGAACGAGGCGATGATGCAAGATTGTTATTTTGCCGATCTAAATTATGCGTCTACAGATCAACGCAGATGATTTTCCTATCGAGCGTTGATTGTAGATCTCTATTTAATGATTACCAAACAGATTTTATCTAATATGAACCAAAATCAGTCGTTTTTATGAAAGCCACAATTGCTTTGAGCTTTTCAAGTGGGTTCAGACTGTTAAACAATCCAGGCGAGAAAAATAGCCGATGCTGCACCAATAATCGTATTAATTAAATTTACTAGATCGTTAGTCAGCCAAGTAAAACGAGATTCGAGAGTTGCACCGATCAGACTTTCAATCGTAGTGGCAATAAAGGCTGCAATTACGCACCAGATAATGCCAATTGGATTTATCAAACCAATTATCCAGGCGATCGCAGCTAACACAATAGAAGCAAATGCCCCTGCTAACGTACCTTCTAGGCTCACTGCACCTTCTGTCCCTCTGGGGACGGGTTTGAGGTTCGTAATCAAGTAAGTGGTTTTGCCGTAGGCTTTACCTACTTCACTGGCAGTCGTATCCGAAAGCTTGGTACAAAAACTAGCTACGTAACCCAAGACGAATAAATATTTATACTCTGGAGGCGAAAATAAAAGGGCGATCGCACAAATCGATGCTGTAAGTGCTGAACCCCAAACATTACCTGCTCCCCTAATTCCAGAACGTTCTTCGGCTATACCTTCAGCTTCCTTTTGCTCGATACCTACAAAGGTTAATCCTGAGCCCAGCAGAAAAAATAGCATCACGATTAGATAGCCACGCCAGCCTAAAGTCCCCCAAACTAATATTCCTAGGGCTGCACCGTTAAGTATGCCAAAGGGAGTTAAAAGCTTTTTGGGACTAGCAAAGGCAAAAATTAGTAAAGCTGTATTTATAATGACAGCGATCGCCCAAGGATTAGAGAGGCTGAAGGTATCAAACATTACTTAAGCTCAGTGAAGAATATCTTTTAAGCTTATCAACGGTTGATACTTGATAATAAGAGATTGTTAATCTAGTTCGCAGTAATCATGGCTCTTTCAAAAACCGAAGCAAAGCAGATATTAGAACGAATGATCTTTGACGATCAAAAACCCAAAGATTGGGTAGAAGACGTTTGGGGAATCACGCCTATATTAGGAGACAGTGGAGCAAAGCTGTACGAAGCGTTTGAGGCTTTGATCGAATGTTGTCCAGAGGAAAAGCTCGACGGTTTGGTGCAAACTTACCTACAAGAGCAAATGAATGACTAAAACTCATGTATACAGAAGATATTTGCAGCGGAAATAAGACTGTAGAGCGGATAGAATCTCTCCAAAAACTATCCGCCCCCACAAGCAAGCAACTGAGTCACTACTTATAGGGGCGGTCTAGAGGGTCTCTAAGTTGAAACCTAACTGCTGGAAGGAACTCCAACAATGTCTACCTAGCTGTTTCCGAAGAAACTAAAGATGCGACTGTTAAAGAACAGCCCCAGCGCGCAGCTGGCTATCATCAACTAGAAGACCCATGTTACTACTATGTTCTGTCATGGGCATCACCTCCTGTTTCCCTAAAGGACAATTCTGATGCACTTCTCAAATACTTTGTACTTGGTTATTTGCATCTACGACTAATATAACGAAGTTTTATAGTTTCGGCAATATTCAATAAAGCGGCGAGGAATTGAGGGATTTGCACCCCAGTGTAGATGTAGATAGGATGCATGAACTTGCTTTATATTCCAGCCTTCTTTCGTATCAATACTCGATTTGTGAACTCCTCTTAACCGCCACTGCGGAGATTGAGAATTGGCAACTAGCTGGGAACGGTGAAATTCATGTCCAATGGTAGTTTGTTGCGCTGCGAGTAAAGGACTTGCTTGTAGAGCGATCGCCTGACGATAGCCGAGAGTTAGTTTTGCCTGCATAGTAACAGCGGTTGGTATTACGCCGACCATTGATCTACTCTGCCCTTGTAGATCGACTAGCTCTTTGCAAAGATACATTAAGCCACCGCATTCGGCGTAGGTGGGAATTCCGGCGGTAATAACTTCTTTTAGCTGGCGGATTACAATTTTATTTGTTGCTAGCTGTTCCGCAAATATTTCAGGGAAGCCCCCTCCAAAATACAGCCCATGAATATCATGGGGTAAATTATGATCTTGTAAGGGACTCCAGAATACTAACTCTGTGCCAAACTCAGTTAAGAGATCGAGATTATCTTGATAATAGAAGTTAAAAGCTGGATCTCTAGCGACGGCAATTCTAACTTTGGGTTTCGGCTGTTGAACAACGGTTAAGTCTAGTGCAGAATCCCTTGCTGTCTGTTGCTGGGGCGATCGCGTACTGATCAAAGGCAACAGCTTATTCCAGTCAAATGATGTTTTAGCTAAATCTGCTAACTGGGAAAATATCTGAGTTAGATTAGTTAATTCATTAGAAGGGACTAAACCTAAATGGCGATCGGGAATTTCTACTACGGCATTGCGTTTTAAAACACCCAGGATTGCCATGTCGATGGTGGCTAATGCTGTAGTTAATAACTCTAAATGGCGATCGCTTGCCACTTTGTTTAAAATTACGCCTACAACTTCCACTTTTGGATCTAAATTAGCATAGCCAAAAGCGATCGCCGCGATCGAGGTAGATAGTCGGGAACAATCTAGAACTAAGACAACAGGAAGTTCAAGAATTCTAGCGATATGTGCTGTACTGCCGTAATCATTACGAGAACTTGAATCATGGTGATGATAAATACCGTCAAATAGTCCCATTACCCCTTCAACCAAAGCCCACTCTCTAGCTTGAGTGTGAGTCTGAAAACACTTTTTCACATATTCAGTAGAAGTCAAGACAGAATCTAAATTTCGGCAGGAAAAACCAGTGACAGCGGTATGAAACATCGGATCTATATAGTCTGGCCCAACTTTGAATGACTGAGTTTGTTTATTTTGGGCTGCCAAATAAGCCAAGATCGCTAGAGTAACCGTGGTTTTGCCCACTCCCGAACGCTCTCCTGCAATGATTAGACCCATAAGCTTTACTTGGGAACAAATTGAAACGTTAATTCAAAACTCTAAAATGACTAACCTAAATTTTAGATATAAATTTGGGAACTATAAACAAAGTACGCCTAAAACCCTCTGTTTGAATAAGATTTAATCTCTTTTTATTACTTTTGTTTGTTCTCCCGAAAAACTTTCAGCAACATCATGAACAATAATTTTCAGAGTCCACTGCAGGTTCTCAAAGCAAAATCTAAGGCTGGCTGGTCAGGCTGTATTGAAATAGAAGAACCGCAAGATGCTTCGATTAGCTGGAATGTTTATTTGCTACAGGGAAAAATACAGTACATTGGTAGTGCTTTAGGACACCAAGATCGCTTAGACTACCTTTGGCAAAAGTCTAAACTAGGTTCACAATGCCCAGCTTTTAACCAGAAAGAGACTTCAGAATATGTCCAGCTGTGCAATATTTTAGCGGAGAAACAGCTGTCTGAAGTAGACGTCAAAAAAATACTGTACAGATTCTGTAGAGAGGGCTTAAGTAATATTCTCAGCATAGAGAAGGCTAATATTCAGCTTGTACCAGCTAGAAGAATTAATAAGTCTATTATTAGCTTTAGCTTAGAGAAGCTAGGCGCAAAACTGGAAGAACAGGTGAAAAAAATCAAGTATCTAAGAGGCTATATTGGCAGTCCTTTTAGTCGCCTTTACTTAGATCAACAACATGCCCTCAAGTTCTATCAAATTTGGAAACCAAAATATAGTACTCCAGAGCTAGAAGAGCTATCAAGTAATCATAAACTGTCTACTTTTGTAAGTTTATTTGTCGCTAAAAATAGTCTGTATCAGATTGCGACCAAGGCTCAGACTGATCTGTTCTTTTTGGGTAGACACCTTCAACAGTCAATTGCAGGAGAATTGATTAGCATTCTGCCCTACAAAGAGCTTTCTCAAGAAGAATTGCGCCTCAAAAACCAGGTTAAGGAAAATAATTCTGATCAGCCAAATTCTGATTCTGACTCAGCAGCTAAGAATAAAGCGAATCAACCCAATTCATCTTTATCTGCTCTTATTGTCTGTATTGATGATAGTAAAACAGTTCAAAGACAAGTCAAAATGACTTTAGAAGCAGGAGGATACCAGGTAATGAGTATTCTCGATCCTACCATCGCTCTAAAACAATTATCACAGCGCAAACCAACAGTCATTTTTATGGACATTAATATGCCTAATTTAAATGGCTACGACCTTTGTAGCTTATTAAGAAAATCCCAAAGATTTAAAGATATTCCTATTGTCATGTTGACTGGTCGAGATGGCATGATTGACCGAGTAAGAGCCAAGATAGTTGGAGCAACAGATTATTTAACAAAGCCCTGCGACCCTTATAAATTGATTGCCTTGACTAAAGCTTTAGAAAAATCGGCTGTAACTACTGGCTAAAGCCTAGAAAATGAGCAGTACTGAGTGCATCCCAACAATGTAATGAGTAAAAATGCTCAGTGAAAAGAGAAGGGTCACAAACTATCCTTAAAA
>JBCBEA010000218.1:0-6707 GCA_038529195.1 Cyanobacteria bacterium J06600_6 | reverse complement strand
TAAGGCTATAACTATAGGCAAAGTAAAACCTTCGTCTTTTGCACGACGTTGTAATAGTATTTTTAATAATAAAAGTTTCATCTAAAGCACATGGGTATATATCGACTAGGCACAGAAGACCTCGTCACAAGTGTTACCTAGAGTACCCAAACAAACTGCGATCGCGATCATTGACAAGTCAAGAAATATTTGTCTTGTCTTAGAGGCAATTATCTTCAGGAATCAATCGATTAAATAAGTCCCCAAACCGAGATTAATGAGGTTTTGTTCGGCGCGTTTGGCTTTGTCAAAATTGCTAAATGCCCCTACCTGTAGCCAGGGTTCTCCTTGATAGATAGTTTTAAAAGCTCCTGGGTAGAGCGATCGCACTTCGTTTTCTTCTATATTGTTCAAGACTTCTACTAGCACCTTGTACTTAACTTGAGCGGGGGGAATATAAGCTACTGATGGCGAAGCATCTGGGGGATAGGGAACAGGTTCTAGATCGAGAATCATCCTGGCATTTGAGGAAAATGGAGTAAAGACTAATTCTTTATTACCCATGTTGCTAGCAATGACTGGAGGCGGTGCGGGTAAATTGGCAGGAGTTGGGTCAGGAGTTGTGACGGGGGTAGTCGTTGCTGTACTCAAAGGACGAGACACGACGTTACGGCGAGTGGGTAAGGGTGGTAAATCTCTGAAGGTATTGGTCTTTTCTGTAGTTTGAAAAGTTCCGCGCTCAAAGTTAATGTTGCCTTTAGTATCTCCCTGCACTTGTGTTCCAACTGCCAGAATTTCGTTATTGGTCGCGTTTTGGATATCAAGTTTTTTGTTGCTGCGGAAAACGTTATTGCCAGACTCGTCATCTGAACCTAAATCCACGCGAGATTGAGCGATCGCCGTTAAACCTGATTCTTGTGAATTGATAATTTCGTTATTGCGTAAGGTACCTTGAGCATTGCCCTCAAGAATAATGCCAATACGATTACCATCAAAAAGGTTATCAGTAATTTTTGCCTGGCTATTTTGAACCAAACTAATCCCAAATCCTGTTTGTTCAAAGGTATTTTTCACAACTTCGACTTGAGAAGTGCCGTAAATTAGTAAGCCATTACCCGAATTGTTGTAGAAATAGTTATCTTCAATTATGGGAGAGCTGTTTCCGTTAAGAGAAACTCCTGTATTGCCATTGCGCGTAAAGGTATTGTTAGCAATCTTGGGACTGGCAGACTCGACCCAAATACCGTGACCCCGAGAGTGATTGTTGGTAACGGTAACTCCCGTAATACTGACTGTATTTTTCAGGACAACGATCGCCACGTTTTGCCCTGCGCCAGTCGGACTAACAAAATAACCATCTCCGCGAATAATGGTTTTGTAGCCTTGATTGCGCGGATCTCCCTGTATGGCAATTTTGTCTTCAATAACGATGGGAAAGGTTTCTCCTGTTTCCTGGCTATATGTTCCTGGTGCTAGCTGAATTATGCTGCCAGGTTTGGCGATCGCTAGAGCCTGAGTAATTGTCTGGAGGGGAGATGTTTTTTTTCCTGTTTGGGAATCATCTCCTGTTTGGGAATTAACGTAAACTGTATTTTTACTTAAGGTTGGTGATTGGGCGATCGCCTGTGCCATGACTGGCACGTTTGGTAGCAAAATATTGTAGGGCAGCGCAGCGATCAATGTCATCGACAGTAAAATAGTTGCCCGACGTAATTTAAGTTTGTTAGCTTGAGCGCGATCGCTGATTTCCATAATCTGACTTTCCTGCCTTAAATAGTATTGCGTAGGTTTTAAATAAGACTAATGCTGAAACCGATAGTAATATCGATCTTTTTCTATCCTCTGCTTTTATGAATTAATTTTTATCTATGTCTAAATGAGATATGTAGGTCGTTCAAATAACGTATAATTGCGGAAGTTTTGTAGTCCCGTAGCTAATAGTTAGTTGTGCCAGCGTGAAATTATTTGTTTATCATACTCCTGAGAGAACTCCGACCGACCAACTACCTGACTGTGCGGTAGTTATAGATGTTTTGAGAGCCACTACAACAATTGCTACTGCTCTTGATGCAGGTGCAGAGGCTGTTCAAGCATTTAGTAACATAGAAGAATTGATGCGTCAATCGGAATCTTGGTCAGCAGATAAGCGTCTGCGCGCAGGAGAACGAGGGGGAGTAATGGTAGAGGGCTTTGATTTGGGTAATTCTCCCTTAGCCTGTAAACCAGCAGTGGTCAAAGATAAAAGATTATTTCTAACTACTACTAACGGTACTCGCGCTCTGCAAAGAGTCGAAAAGTCGCCTCAGGTGATCACAGCAGCGCAAATTAATCGTCAAGCAGCCGTTAACTATCTTTTAGAGCAGCAGCCAGAAACGGTTTGGCTGGTGGGTTCGGGTTGGCAGGGAGACTATTCGGTAGAGGATACCGCCTGTGCAGGGGCGATCGCCCAGTCAATTTTTCAGCAGAGTGACGCTGCAATTACCGACTTATATGGAAACGATGAAACAATCGGCGCGATCGCTCTTTATGATCGCTGGCAAGATAATTTACTTGATGTTTTCCGTCAGTGTAGCCACGGACAAAGATTATTAAAACTAGATGGTGACGCCGATCTACAGTATTGTTCTCAAACTGATACTTTGAACGTTTTACCAATTCAGAAAAAGCCTGGCGTGTTAGTGAAATACGAGCATTAATTTGCCAAGCGATCTTGTTGATTTTTGAGACCCATGAGGAATACTAAGGCTGGTGAGTTTTGGTATTCTCAGTGGAGCAGTTTTTTCAATCTGGAGATCTGATTCAAGATAAGTATCGGGTTGTTGATATTTTAGGACAGGGTGGTATTGCCACAACCTATCGAGCCGAAAATCAAATTGATGGTGAAATAGTTGCAGTTAAAGTCCTGTTTCTGCATCAGATGACGGATTGGAAAACGTTAGAGTTATTCGAACGAGAAGCCAAGGTTTTGTCTAGCCTCAAACATCCCTAGGATTCCTCGCTACATTGACTATTTTTCCCTTAATTATGGTGAAGATCGAGTTTTTTGCTTGGTACAGGAGTTAATTCCAGGAAAATCTCTAGCGCAACTACTTGCTGGTGGCTGGCGTTTTTAAGAACAGGATGTCAAAGAGATTGCGCAACAAATCCTAAGTATTCTGACTTACCCACATAGTCTGAATCCTGGGGTGATTCATCGAAATATTAAACCCCATCACATTTTCAAACTGAATAGAATTAGAAATAGATCGAGATAATCTTTATTTACAGCGAAAGTTATTAGGGTTCAAACAGAAGCTAGTGTTTCAAACTAAGAACATAAGCCATATCAAAGTTAATTACGTCCACAGTAAACATGGAAGTTTTGAGGCTGGCAACTGCATTTTTTGGCATGGTGTTCACAAGTATCGATTTGGCTATCTTCTACGAGAATCAGAGAAAGTTTGGATCGTACGTGAAATGATTGACTTTCTTACTCAGGTTAATCCTCAATATCGAGGAACAATACAGGACAAAAGCCGATAGTACGATCGCTTGGCTGCTACATTTCAAACTCGGCTATCTAAAAACGGTTTTAGAGAACTAAATAATTGACTTAAATCAAAGGCGATCGCTAGTTTCAAAGATTAGTAAGACAAGACTTTAGGAAATTAATGCCTTTACTTTTTGCTGTTCGTCTTGAGTCAGTTCAGAAGATTGACCTAATACTTCTTTATACATTTTGATGTATTCTAAAGCGGAATTGACCCAGCTAAAGTTTTGGCTCATGGCTCGTTTTTGTAGCTCATGCCATTTGTCTTTATATACAAAGCCTTCTGATGCCCGCACCATGCAGGTAAATAGGTCGAGAGGTTCATAGCGATCAAAACAGTAGCCCGTACCCGTTTCAGACATGGGATTGTGATGGCTAACGGTATCAACCAAACCACCAGTACGACGAACTATGGGAATGCAACCATAGCGCATGGCTAGCATTTGGCTAATGCCGCAGGGTTCAAATTTGGAGGGCATGAGAAACACGTCACTACCACTATAGATGCGTCGAGCTAAAGAATCGTTATAAAGTAGCTGTACCGACATTCTGCCTGGGAAACGAGCTGCTAGCTGCCATAGCTGGGTTTCTAGAGTGCGATCTCCCGTCCCTAAAACTACAAGCTGGGAATTACTATATGCCATAAAGCGATCAATGATCTGTAGCAGCAGACCAATGCCTTTTTGATCTACCAGTCGAGAAACCACGCTCATTAAAAAGACATCTTCATCAACGTTTAATCCTAGTTCTTTTTGCAATGCTGCCTTGTTAACGGCTCTTGACTCGATCGCATCTTCAGTGAAGTTTTTTTCTAGGGCTTTATCTGTTGCAGGGTTATAGCTGTCTGTATCGATGCCGTTAAGGATACCCGTAGTTTTATTGCTGATAAAAGAAAGTAAGCCTTCTAATTTTTCGCCATACTCTGCCGTTTTGATCTGTTCGGTATAGGTTGGAGATACGGTTGTGACGCGATCGGCAAACTGGACAGCAGAAGCCATGACGTTATGTCCCTGCATATACCAAGGACACCAGGTGATTTTATCTAAATACCAGCGCCAAGGTCCCTGATAGGCTAAATTATGGATCGTGTAGACCGTAGAAATGTCAGGAGCCTGATTCATCCAGACTGGCAGCATCCCTGTATGCCAATCATGACAGTGAACTATTTCGGGCTTCCAGTAGTTCCAGCAAAATTCCGCAGCACCGTTGCTAAAAAATACGAAGCGCCACTGTTCGTCTTCGCCTCCATAAACTCGCTCTGGATCGAAAGCTGGATGACCAAACAGGTAGAGGGGAACGTCGCTATTTGGTAGTTGAGTTTCATAGACGGCAAAGGGATTAAACATTGCCGAACCTAACCACACGGGATCTTCAGGAATATCGATTTTTTTATTCAAACCGCCATAGTAAGGCATGAAAACACGGACATCGTGACCCAATTTTCGGAGTATTTTGGGCAATGCACCGACGACATCTCCCAATCCACCGACTTTAGCGATCGGCGCTACTTCTGCTGATACAAATAAAATCCGCATTTAGATACTATGACTTACCTTACCTATGGCTTATGTGATTATATAGGTCGAAGGGGACAGGCTAGGCAGAGATAAGATAAAAGTCTGTGATCTTAGCAATAAGTAATTGTGAAGCTCCCGAAAATAAATAACGATCTAGAATACGTTCTGAAGAAATGGATTCAAGCTTATAAGCCCGTCTCGCGCATGGCTTCTAGGTAGTCGATCGCTGCCTGAAGTTTATTTTCATAGGAGTAGGAAAACTCAGTAAACCATCTGCCTTCTTCACTGTTGGGATGGAGCTTGTCTAGCCATTTTTTGGCATCTTCTCGTAAAGCTTCCTTACGTCGCTTGTTCCTCAATTCTTCTCGTTGCTGAAGCTCGATTAATTCCTGTTGGCGACGCTGTGCTGCTGCCTGTTCTGCTGCTGCTTGGCGCTTTTGTTCAGCAATTTTAGCTTCTGCTTGACGCTTTATTTCTGCCCACTTTTGTTCGCGCTTGTGTGCCTGGCGACGGTAGTCCGTATCAATTAGGGCATTAAGGCGATCGCGTTCTCTGGCTGCATTAACCACGCTAGTTTTGTCTGGATTATTAAAGTTTTCAGCTTGTTTTGGTGCAGAACTCGGTCTACCTCGACCAGATTCTAGATCGGCTCTGAGTTCGGCTAACATCTGTTCCATTGAGGGTTTAGATGTAGCAGATAGGGGTGGTGAGGATGGGTGCGAAGATTTCTGAGCTTTGGAATTAACTCCAGAACCTGACTCGAATTTTGTGTTTAACTGAGCGAGTAGATCATCCATGTTTTGATCTGACATCAAATACCACCCCGTAACCGATTGACTATCTTATAATTGCTATTTATAGTCTAGATTATGCAGCCTTTAAAGTGTCGGCTAAAGGTTTCCAATTTACATAGCGATCGCCACCCATTTCTAGCACGATCTTTAGTTTTGGTTCTTCTTTAGTCAGATCGACTAAATACTGAATTTCCTGGCGGGAGAGAATTTGCCCTTCGATAATCCAGATTGCTAATCCTTTGGCATCAGCGGGTAAAGAGCTCAGTTCATAAGTGGCAATCGGGGGAATATAGTAAATATCACCAACGCTGGCATCCTGCCCAATAGTTTTCTTGCCTAAGTGGGGAGGGCGAACCCCATGCACTCTGGTTAGATATGCAGCTAAGTCTCCTAATCCTCTGGCAGTAATGTTAATAGTTTGGTAGCCATAAGCTCGTAAACGTCTTTGATAGCGACCTTCTGCACCTCCTTCTAAGGGCATATATAGCCCCAATGCTCCTTCTTTTTCGAGGGCACGAATAAAGGATTTTCCAGTGGTAATTAGTGGCATAGTCGATATGTATATATTTATAAGTCTCGATCTCAATTATATTTTAGGTGGATCGTCACAGAATATAAAACAAAAATTTATACGCCGTCAGTATTTAAAGAGCAGACTAGATCTTTGTAATTAGCCTCAACCTAATTGACTCTGAGTAAATCTAAAAAAATAAAGTTAACAATTTCGACTCGCGATAAGTCGTATTAACATTAAAACCATTAAACATACATAATATTTCTCAATATATTAGATGGCTGAATGGATCTGTGACGGAGTTCCCAAAGACGGGAAAACTTATCCCGATAGAGGATGAGTTCACGAACCTCTGACCAACCAGGGTGCAGATT
>JBCBEA010000217.1:0-6708 GCA_038529195.1 Cyanobacteria bacterium J06600_6 | reverse complement strand
ATGGTGTTAAGCTGCGAAAGCAAATTAAAAACGCGTACTATATATATTTTGGGGAACGATTCTAGGAGACTATTACACATATGGGCAAAGTAGTCGGCATTGATTTGGGAACAACTAACTCCGTCGTCGCAGTCATGGAGGGCGGTAAGCCTACAGTAATTGCCAATTCAGAAGGAATGCGAACTACCCCCTCTGTAGTTGGCTTTAATAAGGATGGAGAATTAGTTGTCGGGCAGCTAGCTAGACGGCAGAGCGTACTAAATCCAGAGAATACTTTTTATGGCATAAAACGTTTTGTTGGTCGTCAGTATGCCGAATTACAGCCAGAATCAAAACGAGTTCCCTACACCATTAAGCGAGATGAATTGGGCAACGTAAAAATTCGCTGTCCCAAACTCAAAAAGGAATTTGCACCGGAAGAAGTTTCGGCAATGATTTTGCGCAAGCTGGCAGAAGAAGCGGAACGTTATTTAGGAGAGTCGATTACTGGTGCCGTAATTACCGTACCTGCTTATTTTAATGATTCTCAGCGTCAGGCAACCAGAGACGCAGGCAGGATTGCAGGACTAGATGTGCTGCGCATTATTAACGAACCTACCGCAGCAGCCCTAGCCTATGGACTAGATCGTCGTCGTCCCCAAACGATTATGGTATTTGACCTGGGTGGCGGTACGTTTGATGTTTCAATTCTTGATATTGGCGATGGCGTATTTGAGGTGAGATCCACTAGTGGTGATACTCAGCTAGGGGGAAATGACTTTGATCGCCGTATTGTCGATTGGTTAGCCGAACAGTTTTTAGAACAGGAAGGAGTTGATCTGCGCAAGAGCGATCGCCAGGCACTGCAAAGACTAACCGAAGCAGCGGAAAAAGCCAAGATCGAGCTATCTAATTTACCCGTCACAGAAATCAATCTACCTTTTATTACCGCCACGGAGGACGGACCCAAACACATTGAAATGAGGCTCAATCGCGCTAAATTTGAGGAGCTGTGCGGAGACTTGGTCAGTCGTCTGCGTCGTCCCCTCAAACGAGCAATTTCTGATGCTGGCTTAGGACCAATGGATATTGACGAGGTGGTGCTAGTCGGAGGCTCGACCCGTATCCCGATGGTGCAGGAATTAGTCCGCAGCTATGTAGATCTTGAACCAAATCAAAACGTCAATCCTGATGAAGTTGTGGCGATCGGTGCAGCGATTCAGTCGGGAATTATGACTAATGAGGTCAAGGATATCCTGCTCTTAGACGTGACTCCTCTGTCTCTGGGCTTAGAAGCGATCGGGGGCTTGATGAACAAACTCCTGCCCCGCAACACCACCATTCCCGTACGTCGCTCTGACGTTTACTCGACAGGAGAGAATAATCAGACTGTAGTCGAAGTTCACGTTCTTCAAGGGGAACGAGAAATGGCAAACGGCAATAAATCTTTGGGTCGATTTAAATTAACGGGTATTCCCCCTGCTCCGAGAGGCGTTCCCCAAATTCAGGTGTCTTTTGATATTGATGCTAACGGCATCTTACAGGTGACGGCGAGAGATAAAACTACGGGTCGAGAACAGGGAATTACTGTCTCGGGAGCTTCTACCCTCAGCGATAGCGAAGTTAACCGTATGATCTCTGAAGCAGAGAAATTTGCCGAAGAAGACCGCTCTCGTCGAGAAAGAGTCGAAAAACGCAACCGTGCCAAGGCATTAACAGACCAGGCACAGCGTAAGCTCAAAGAAGTAACTCTAGATTTTGGCAGTCAGTTTGCCAGCTACTATCGCCGTCGGATTGACGTGCTGTGTGAAGAGATACTCAAAAGTTTGGAACAGGATGACGAAAGAAGTCTCGATCGCGCCCAGGGAGATTTACAGGATACTCTCTATGAGCTAAACAGAGAGATTCGTCTACAGTATGATGATGAGGAAGATGAAGGCTTCTTAAAGGCAATTAAAGATACTTTCCTGGGCGATGATGACGACTATATGATTGAAGATCGTTCTTACAATCCCCGCCAGGAAGAATACTATGGCGACTATTCTAGCGGTCGCAGTGACTATGGTTATCCACCTGGTCGTGGAGCGGGTCGTCCTGCTGCTGGCTATGGTAATGATGGCTATGGTAATGCTGGCTATAGCAACAATGATTATAACTACGATAATCCTGGTCGCCGTCCTAGCTACAACGATAATCGTAACGATGGTTATGGCAACTACGGTAATCAACCTAATAATAATCAGCCCAGTCGTTCTGGTCGAGGTTATGATAATCTCTCTCGTCGCCCTGGATATAGTCAAGACCCCTACGCGGTGACTCTGGGAATCCCTCTCGTAGAGAACCAAGTGGTAGAGAACCAATGAGAAGACGCGATGGTCGCAATGATTACCCGCCCCAAGAGCCTTACAATAGTCGTAATTCAGCTCGTAATAATGACTATAGTAATGACTGGGATGATGATGATGACGAATGGTTCTAGTTCTAACCCATAGTAATAATCAATAGCTAGCGACCAACAACTACCAACTAAAGATATGCCAGAAGTGCGTAACTATTATGAAATGTTAGGCGTAACCAAAAACGCCTCTAGTAGTGAAATTAAGAAAGCTTATCGCACCTTAGCCATCAAATATCACCCAGATCGCAATTTGGGTAATAAAGCTGCTGAAGAAAAGTTTAAGGATATTAACGAGGCTTACGAAGTCTTATCCGATCAGACAAGACGCTCTCAATATGACCAGTCATTAAATCGTAAACCGTTTAAAGGCGGTATTGGTAACTTTGGGCGGGGAAATAATAATGCTAGAGGCGGAACAACAACCCAGCGTGCTCCCCGTAACCGAGTCGATCCCAAAGACTTTCGTCCTGGCGTAACCAAAAGAGAAAGAGTTGTTTCTTCGCGTTCGGCGCGACGAGATATTGAGGCAAAGCTGACCTTGGGTTTAGATGAAGCCTATCGCGGTGGGAAAAGAAAAATTCGTCTAGAGGATGGTAGATCTTTAGAAGTAGATATGCCGATTGGCATGGTGAACGGTCAGCGTATTCGTCTTAAAGGACAGGGGCTAGAAGGAGGTGATTTATATCTGAAAATTACCGTTGCTCGCCATCCTTTTTTTGAAATTCAGGGAGAAAACATCTACTGTCAAATTCCTGTAACGCCTACGGAGGCAATTCTCGGTAGCGCGATCGAAGTTCCCACAATTGATGGTTTGGTGAAGGTTAGCGTTCCCAACGGCGTGCGATCTGGTCAGAGACTACGTCTGGCAAATAAAGGTTACTTTGATAAGTCGGGTAATCGTGGCGATCAGCTGGTAGAAATTCAGATAGTTGCACCAAAGGATATTAGCAGCGCAGAAAAAGAGCTGTACGAAAAATTAAGAAAGCTAGAGCAATTTAATCCCCGACAAAACATTATTCAAAGTCTTTAGCGCGTAAATAAATTCACTTAATTAAACATCAAATAATTGTAGTAGCGCGTCTAATCTCAAATACGGGGTTTGATTCCCCCAAACTTAGAGTTTAGGGAACTGATATTAATTTCGCCATCCAACAAATTAAGCTGGACGCGCTAGTAAGTTAGGTTAAGGATGAAACTCAACAACTGTAAATAATAGATGGGTTTCGCGATCGCTCTTCTGATAAAGTTTGCTCATGCAGGGCAACCCGTCTACTGCTACTTTGCCCTGCCCATCCTACGAATAATTAGATTGATTTACTTACTTATTGAATTTTATGACCGACAGAGACTTATTTGCTCGTATAGCTCTCGACCAAATTCCTAAACTTTTAACCCTCTTGGATCGTAATCCTCACAGTCCTACTTACGGCTGTTTTGATCGCACTTTTTGGCAGTATAAAGTCATCGACTTTCCCGCAGGAATGTCTCAAGAGTTTGTCTATCCCCTGGCTCTCGCCTACGATTGCTCTTTGCCAGACAATATTTATTATCAGCAGCCAATGATTAAGCAGTGGGTGCAGGCGGGAATTGAATATGCAGCTCAAAGTAGCTATCCTAACGGCTCTTGCGATGATTATTTTCCTTATGAACGAGCAGCAGGAGCAGCAGCTTTCTCTCTCCTAGCATGTTTAGAAAGTACTATTCTGCTAGATCTCAAGCATTCTCAGACGGTATTAGATTTTTTCTCTACCAGAGCCGACTGGCTAGCCAACAATCAGGAAAGTGGACGGCTAACCAATCATCAGGCTTTGATCGTTCTCTGTCTAGAGTTAGCAGGTAGACTGCTCAGTACAGATCGCTGGGACCAAAGTCAGCAAGAACGTTTAGAACAGGTATTTGTCTGGCAAAATCCTGAAGGTTGGTTTATTGAATATGAGGGTTGCGATCCTGGCTATCACACCCTAACTATTTCCTGTTTGGCAAGATTAAATGAATTACAGCCCAACGAAAAACTCAAAAGTGCGATCGCTTCCGCCGTTAAGCTGGCAGCAGAGTTTGTCCATCCAGATGGCTCTTATGGAGGAGAATATACTAGTCGTAATACCTATAATTTCTTTCCCCACGGCTTTGAATTAGCTGGTAAGTGGCTGCCCAACGCCTTAAATATTAACGATCGCTTTTTACAAGGACTCGCTAAAGGTTTGGGTTCTTGCTACGCTGACGATCGCATCATTGGACACCATACCTGGAATTATTTACTTGCGTGGCGAGACTTTGTGACCCCACGCCCACCTTTACAACCTCGGACTCAGGGCAGAATTCATCTTCAGCAGGGGGGAATATTAATTGATCGCCGTGGAACTACAGAACTATATTTAGCTCTGAATAAAGGTGGTGTGTTTAAGCTATTTCGTGATAATCGTTTGGTTGCTTCGGATACTCACTTTTCGGTACTAATGCAGCAGGGAAATAAAACCCGTAATGCTGTTGGACATCTTGTTGATGATTACCATCTTAGTTTGGACTCAGAACGAATTACGATCTCTGGCAAGCTTGGTTGGGCAAAACAAAAGCAGATGAACCCGCAGAATTTAATTATTCTGCGGTTAGTTATGTTGACTGTGGGTCGCTGGTTTCCAAACTTGATCCGTCGACTATTACAAAAAATACTGATCGTTGGCAAGACAGATACCCCCTTTCGTTTTTCTCGCTGCTTAACTTGGCAAGATGGACATTGGCAAATTGAAGATTGCTTAACGGCAAAATCCTGGCGGGACGTTACCGCTATTGATATTGGTGGAGATCGCACGTCGATTTATGTGGTTATGAGCCGTACTTTTCAAGCAGGACAATTACAGGCGCCCTGGGATTTAAGCGATCACCTTAAAACAATCCAGGCTGGAGAACCGCTTTATTTGACTAGAAATCTATAAGTCAGGCAATTTTATTGACTTTTTTATTGCATTTTCAGCTCTTATCCTGCACAATGTTACCTATCATACAGTTTTGTTTTTACTACAGTGTTAGGACAATTGGCTGATCTTGACTTAGCTTGAATAAAAATCTATTTGCACCGTTGGACTGTAACATTATATATATCTCTTTCATCTATAGATATAGAGATAGTTATTATTCGTCAGATCTCAATTAGATATTTGTAATCTCAATTGAAATGAATTATTGGCGTTACTTTCATCTAATAAACAATATAGTTATAAAATATTTTCTTACTAATAATATTAGTTATCTTTAAAGTTGATCATTCTTATAAGCATAATAGCTGATGTAAATCTACATTAAAAAACATAATATAAGAACAGAGAAGTAACCGACGAAAGCAATATCATAATTGCTGGAAAAACAAACAGTTTTATTGGATGAATAACAATCAATCGTTTTGGTTTAAATCTCGATTATCAGGCAAAACATTGAGATTTAACATAATTTTATGACCAGCACATATAGAAAAATCAATAGTTGGCTTGATAAAATGCTTAATAGTCGTGCAAACGGCATATTATTGAGCAGTGAAAGCTCAGATAGTTTTGAAGCGATTCAGGATTACCTAGAAACCATAGAGCATCCTGTCCAAACCAACGCAATTTATTATCGAGCTTTTGCCGATGATAATCTAGATGAATTATTGGCTACCTTAGAAGAAGAACTCAGGTTAAAACTAGGTTTTGCTAGTTCCCAATCCTGCTCAACTTTGTCAGAAGTGATTGCTTTAGCAGAATTAAAAACTGTTGTGATTGATCAAAGTCATCTTTATGCCAAAGAAATGATTGATGGGCTATGCGAGTGGCTATTTGAAAATCAGGTAAATCTAGTTTTTGTAGCTTCTAAAACAGAAGTATATGCCTCAGATTTTCTCAATCACCCGATACTCTCTCAATGGGAGACATTTGTTGCCTGCGCTGATTTGCCAATCACTCTAGCTTCAGGATGCTCAAACTTAGTAGTTTAAAACAGGATAAATAATCTGATCCAGCAAAGCCGAGAATTTATTTTTTAAAACTTTAGCTAATTTTCAGCCAGGATTAAGACTTCTGCATCAGTATCAAAGATGTAGACTAAATACCAATAAGTATGCAACGTTTATCTTTCAGTCTGATCATTGCTCTAAGCCTTAGTGCTACTAGCTCTGGTGTTTTAGCTGCCGAGTTACCAACCACAAATCTAATTTTCTTTGATCGCACCGATTTAATTTCCGAATCAAATAAAACAAAAACTGTTAGCGGTAGTTTTGTCTCTGTTGAACATCCGACTCAGGGACAGGCGAAGATTTCCGAAATTGACTGAATTCTAAAAATCTTTGACCGTCAATTTCG
>JBCBEA010000216.1:0-6721 GCA_038529195.1 Cyanobacteria bacterium J06600_6 | reverse complement strand
CTGGCTGTTCAAAGGCAATGGGAGTGTTGGGACTCAACCACAAAGACCATTGATTCGGTGCCAGCGCCGTAATTAGGGTAACAACGATTAAAGAAACCATTGGTACTGACATCTGCCAGGGAACTTCGGGTGCACGACGAGTTTTTACTTGAGGCGATCCCAGAAAAACCACCCTAAACAGTCGCGTTAAATTAATAGCTGAAAAAGCGTTGACAAACATTACCAGCAGCAACAGCCACCAATCAACATTCCAGGCACCATTAAACCAGCGGTGATAAGTCCAGAAGACACCCAGTGGCGTTAGAGCAACCAATCCTGCCGAACCAATTAGAAACGAAAGACCCGTAGCCGGCATTCTCGACCATAGTCCACCCATTTCCGTAACGTTTTGACTATTAGTCGTCAGAATCACCGAACCGGCGCTCATAAACAGCAGCGCCTTAGCGATCGCATGACTAAACAACAGCAGAAAAGCAATATCTACCTGTCTTAACCCGACAGCAATAAACACCAGACCCATATAGGCACTGGTCGAATGAGATAAAGCTCGTTTGATATCTATCTGGGCGATCGCCATTAGAGAAGTACCCACTGCTGTAATTGCGCCAATAACAATTAGAGCATCAGCAGAAATTGGAGACAAGGTGGTCACAGGCTCTAGCTTAATCAATACATAAGCCCCCGCAGAAACAACGATCGAGTTTCGCATAATACCTGCAGGATTCGGACCCTCCATCGCCTCATCTAACCAAAGATTGAGGGGAAACTGGGCGCACTTGCCAATTGGTCCCGCGATCAAAGCTAGACCCAGAAAAGCTGCCACTGTCGGCGAAAGCTGATGTCCTTCTACCCAAGTTTCTAACTGGGAAAAATTTAGCCCTTCGCCATAGCTAGAGAGGGCAACGATCGCCATTAATAAGGCAATATCTCCGACTCGTTTGGTAAGAAATGCATCTCTAGCTGCCGTAACAACTAAAGGCTGGGCATACCAAAAGCCCACCAACAAATAAGTAGATAAGGTTAGAGCTTCTAACAAGAAGTAGCTCAAAAGCAAAGAATCACTTAAAGCCAAACCTGCCAAGGCAGCTTCAAAAAATCCCATTAAGGCGAAAAAACGTGCTAATGACCAATCTTTCTCTAAATACCCCAAAGCATATATCTGTACCAACAGGCTAATTCCTGTTACTAGCTCTAGGGCGCCAAAACTCACGGGAGAAAGCTCGAATGACAAAGTCAAGTCTAAGTCTGCTACCTGCAACCAGTGAAAGATAAACTGCTGTGTCGGCTTACTCCAGATTAGGTTGAAAATGATTGAACCGTGAACAAAACCCAATACAGTCATCAAAATGTTGATGTATGCTGCTGGGCGAGGACCTTTTTGACGCACAATCCCTAGAGACCAGGGCAAAGTAATTAATGCACCTATTAAGCTATATATAGGTATCAGCCAAAAATTTTCTAATAGAAAGTCAGTCATCAAAACTGCCAAATAATTTGAGTAATTTACTGCACCAGGATTTATAATTGCAAAACCTGAACTTGCTTCTTAGCCTAGTCCAGCTGTGTATTTTAATTAATATTGTTTTTCTTAAACCACTATCTTATCAGCTATCATGCTTCTAAAATTTTTAAAATAAAACTATTACTTAATTCTGATAGACGATAGATGACAAACTTGAGTTAAAGAGTAAAAAACATTGATAATGCTCGGCAAACAGATAATTATAGGTAAGCATCGAAAGTCGAAAAGGCAGTCAAAATCACAGGTGTTCTTCTGTCTGCTTCAAAAGCGATTTGCTCAGAAACTTTTATTTAGTGTTGATTGAATCCAGCATCGGTTCTATCAACAGCAGATACATATGAAAAAATTATAAAAAATAGATACGCCATCAATAGACAGTAGCGGATATCAAATTTTGCACTACAAAAAAAGAGGAGGTATTAATTCTCATTAACTATCGAATTAAAAAATATAATCATGTTTTATATTGTCAAAGGAGTCATGGTTATTTATGCTTGATCTAGGGGCAATTAAATTAGCTTCTGCTTTTTTGTTCTTGCACAAGTGGTTTTTTGGGCAAGGTGGTTTTCGCTAACTTCATGATTAGTCGTAATTTAGAAAATAGCAAGCAGGCAATTTTCTGCGAGTAGATTGCGATCTGAAATATAGCAACCATACAAAATTGAATATGTTCTACCAATTTGCCGTGCCGAAGAGGTCGAACGATTTCGCTTCTACTAATAACCTGTGATTCGGATTAGTAAGCACAATACTTAAACATCAGTAAATTTAGCAAAAAGTTACTAGCAACCTAGCTAGCTATAAAGGAGTAAAAATTATGTCAATTGCAGTCGGAATGATCGAAACCTTAGGTTTTCCTGCGGTAGTAGAAGCAGCAGATGCCATGGTTAAAGCAGCCCGCGTTACCCTCGTCGGTTATGAGAAAATTGGTACGGGTCGCGTCACCGTAATCGTTCGTGGAGATGTTTCAGAAGTTCAGGCTTCCGTTGCCGCAGGGACAGAAAACGTTACCAGAGTTAACGGTGGACAGGTGTTGTCTACTCATATTATTGCTCGCCCTCACGAAAACCTAGAATACGTTCTGCCAATTCGCTACACCGAAGAAGTAGAACAGTTCCGCACCTATTAATAAATTATTAAGAGAGCTGTCAGAACCTTAGTTCTCGTCAGCAACACTCTTATAGATTAATCAGTTAAATGACAACGTACCGCTTAAGCGGAATGCATTAAAAAAACTCAGGAGTAAAAGATATGTCAATTGCAGTCGGAATGATCGAAACCTTAGGTTTTCCTGCAGTAGTAGAAGCAGCAGATGCTATGGTTAAAGCAGCCCGCGTTACCCTCGTCGGCTATGAAAAAATTGGTACAGGTCGCGTGACCGTAATCGTCCGTGGAGATGTTTCCGAAGTTCAAGCTTCTGTTGCCGCAGGTACTGAAAATGTCGCTAGAGTTAATGGTGGACAAGTATTATCGACGCATATTATTGCCCGTCCTCACGAAAACCTAGAGTACGTCCTGCCAATTCGCTACACCGAAGCTGTAGAACAGTTTAGAGAAAGCGTTAATCCTACTCCTCTAAGAAGAGGAAGACCATAAAATTATCGTTCTAGATATTATTTAGGCAATAGTTTAGGCAACATGGTATGCAAATAGCCCAAGTTAGAGGCACGGTAGTCAGTACGCATAAAGCCCCTAGCATGAGAGGAATAAAGCTGCTTCTCGTCCAGTATATTGACGAAGAAGGTCAGCTTTTACCTAAGTATGAAGTTGCAGGAGACTTAATTGGGGCTGGTGTCAGCGAATGGGTGTTAGTTAGTCGCGGTAGTGCGGCAAGAATCGAGGTTGGTCAAGAAGCTAAACCTCTAGACGCGACCATTGTTGGCATCATCGATACAGTTAACGTCGAGCGCAATGCTCTTTACAGCAAGAAAGATGCGGAAAGATTGCTGTAATCAAGCTAACTTGCAAGAACGCGAATGCAGTTGCGAAGTGTGTTGCACAATTCTCTTAACTGTGTGCACCAGATGCAGGTAGAAAACTCAGCTAGCCAAAGGTATTGCATCATTTTAAAGGGACGATCTAGTTTGTTTAGGAGGAATTGAAACGATGGTAGCACGCACCAAGGCGGCTCCCCCGACTCCCTGGTCGGATAATTTAGCCAAGCCAAAAGTAGATAAGAGTGCCTATGTACATTCTTTTTCTCGCTTAATTGGTGATGTGAGAATCGGAGCAAATGTATTTGTTGCTCCAGGCAGTTCCATTCGTGCCGATGAGGGAACGCCTTTTTTTATTGGCGAAAGCAGCAATATTCAGGATGGTGTCGTCATTCACGGTCTGGAGCAGGGTAGAGTAATTGGGGATGACAATCAAGAGTATTCTGTCTGGATTGGCAAGAATACCTGTATTACCCACATGGCTCTAATTCACGGACCCGCCTACATTGGCGATGAATGCTTTATTGGTTTTCGCTCTACCGTGTTTAATGCCAAAGTTGGGGACGGCTGTATTATTATGATGCACGCTTTGATTCAGGATGTGGAAATTCCTCCTGGGAAATATGTCCCCTCCGGAGCAACAATCGTCAATCAGCAGCAGGCAGAACGCTTGCCTAACGTGATAGATAGCGATCGCACTTTTGCCAATCATGTGGTCGAAATTAATGAGGCTCTTTTAGTAGGTTATCGCTGTGCCGATGATGAGGCTTGCCTTGATCCTCAAGAAAATAAAGTATCGAAAAAGAAAGGAAGTGCAGATTCCAGTTCCGATATTAACAGTCGGAGTGACTATACAAATTCAGTAAGTAATATGAGTTTAAGTTCAGATATTAGAACAAGTGTGCGATCTCTATTGGCACAAGGCTGTATTATCAGCACAGAACACGCCAATCGTCGTCGTTTTAAGACAAAATCCTGGCTGACAGGAGAAAAAATTGAAAGCCGTAATGAAGGTCATGTAACAGCTGAATTAGAGTCAGTGTTACGTGAGTATCAGGGAGAATACGTTAGGCTGATTGGTGTAGACCCAAGAGCGAAAAGAAGAGTCGTCGAGATGGTGGTGCAGCGACCAGAGGACACTCCAGGGGAAGGCTCTGTTCGTAACGTAGCCAACCATAATCGCGGTCACAACCGAGGCGGTAGAAATCGCGGTAGCAATAGTAAAGGTGGTGCCAATCTTCAAGGAGATGTTGCTAGCCAAATAAACAGTCTTGTTTCTCAAGGCTGTGCGATTGGGATTGAAAGAGCCAATAAACGCCGCTTTAAAACCAAGTCTTGGCTAACTGCTGGTCAGGTTGATGGCAGTAGTGGCAAAGTATTTAATGCAGTCGAACAGGCGATGGCAGAATACCCTAACGAGTATGTGCGAATTGTCGGGGTAGATCGCAATGCCAAGCGGAGAATAGCAGAAGTTATTGTTCAACGTCCTGGCGAAAATCCAGTCCAGGCAACTAAAAGCTGGGGAGTTGGTAACGGTAGCAGCAATGGTAACGGTAATGGCAGAGCTTACAGCAGTAATGGCAGTAGCGCTGGTCTTGATTCTAAAGTGATTCAGGAAATTCGCTCCTTGCTGGCAGCAGGTTTTAAAATTGGTTCTGAACATGCAGATAAAAGGCATTTTAGAGCTAGATCTTGGAAAAGCTGTTCTCCAATCGAAAGCCATCGCGAACAAGAAGTAATTTCTGCTCTAGAAGACTGTTTAGTAGAACACAGTGGAGAATATGTGCGGATGTTGGGTATCGATGCCAAGCAAAAGCGCCGAGTTGCGGAAACTATAATCCAGAGACCAGGAGATAAATCTGTTCAAGCTAATGGCAGTAGTGGCAGCTACTCTAGTTCTGATTACACAAGTAACTCCTCTAATCAAAGTCGTTCTTCTAGCTACAGCCAGTTTGGCAATGCTCAATTGAGTGACGAAGCAGTTCAACAAGTACGCTCTTTGCTAGCTGCTGGATTCAAAATTGGTACAGAGCATGCTGACAAGCGTCGCTTTAAGGCTAGATCTTGGAAAAGCTGCTCTCCTATTGAAAGTCGTCATGAGCAGGATGTTGTCACCTCTCTAGAAGACTGTCTGTCTGAACATTCTGGTGAATATGTCAAACTGTTGGGCATCGATCCTAAGAACAAAAGGAGAGTTGCTGAAACTATAATTCAGCGACCATAAACTGATGAAAATTTAGCTATAGGCCTCAATCGATTAGGTAATTTGATGTTGCTAATCTCAAGCTGACCAGCTTAGGGCTTATAGCTTAGAGCTTTAAAAAAATGATTTACCTCCCACCGCCACAACCCATTTTGAATAAAGATATCCGTATTAGTGGCGATGTAGAAGTTCATCCAACAGCTTCTCTAGCTTCAGGAGTAATTTTACAGGCAGCACCTGAGGGCAAAATTGTTATCGGTGCTGATGCTTGCATTGGCATGGGCGCAATTATTAATGCTGCCCAAGATTCGATTGAGATCGGCAGCGGAGCCATTATCGGCTCAGGAGTATTAATCATTGGTAGCTGTAATATTGGCAGCAACTGCTGCATCGGGACTTCTAGCACTATTTTTCAGACAGACGTAGCTGATATGACAGTAGTTGAGCCAGGTTCCATTATTGGAGATCGCTCTCGTGAGTCAAAATCGAGTAAAACTCCTCAAGCAGAAGCGAAAGTCGGTAAGAAAGCTAAACAGAACAAAGCGAAGAAAAAGGAGCACAAAGTTACAGCGGAGTTTAATCATGCTTCATCTTCTTCAGCCACAGTAGATAATTTCAACTCTACTCCTTCTCCAATTCAAACAGTTGAAGGCACAACTCAACTGCCGATTAAGCAAAATAAAGAACCAGTAGTGGGACAGCTTTACATTAACGAACTTCTAATTACTTTATTTCCTAACAGTAAAAGAGCTAACAGCGATCTCTAGACTTTATTTAATCAAAGCACTTAAAAAACCGACTTTAGACAAACAAATAGTAGCTAAATTTTAGTCAGCTAATGTGGATACTTATCTACGTTAGTTTTTTTTGTTTTAGGAAAGTAAAACTATTGCTGATTATAGAAATATTATTTGATTAAACAATAAAATGTAATAAGTAAAAGTACTCAATACCCTGGGGTTTAGTCATAAACTAGTATCTTATTAGCAACTAGATAAAGAAAATATTAATAATTCTTAACCTGATGAATTATAGGAAAATAAACTAATCATTATTTTCCTA
>JBCBEA010000215.1:0-6752 GCA_038529195.1 Cyanobacteria bacterium J06600_6 | reverse complement strand
ATTGGCAAACCCTTTAAATAATACAAAGCAGATCCAGGCAACAATATATTTAACTGTTAATTGCTTCTAATTATTCGGCTGAAATTATCACGATCGCAATTATGAATAAACCATCAAATAATAAAACTTTTATCTCTCTAGGCATTATCGGCGCATCTTTGGCTCTAGCTTTTGCGCCTATTCCTGGGGTCAAGCAAACAGTAACTATCGTTAGCGGTACAGAATTAAAAGAACCTCTACAAGAATTAGAGCAAAGCTTTGAACGAGATAACTCTGGTATTGATATAGAACTAAAATTTCAAGGTTCTCAGGATATAGTTAACAACTACGTTGATCGCAAAAATGACTTTCAACCTCATATTGTCATTCCTGCCAATGGCGAAATTCTTGAGGAATTAGATCGTCGCTGGCAAGCACAAAATAATAGTGAAACCTTTGCTAGTTCTCCTAAAGCGATCGCCAAAACCCTATTAGTTGCGATCGCTTGGCAAGAAAGAGGTAAAGTTCTGTTTCCCGACAATCGATTCGATTGGGCAAAGATTCAGCAGGCAATGCAGCAAAAAAGCTGGTCGAAAATTGCGAATAAAAAGGATTGGGGCAGCTTCGATTTGGTAATTACCAATCCGACTCGCTCCAATAGTGGTCAGCTAGCCTTGAGCCTGTGGCTAGATTCAGAAAACTATAGCTTTAGTAGTCCTGATGCCGAATCACTGGTCAGCTTGGTTAAAAAATCCGTCTATCAACCTCCGCGATCGACTGATGTTCTGCTCCAGGAATTTATTACCCGTGGGGCAAATGATGGCGATCTAGCCATGGTCTACGAAAGTGTTGCTCTTTATCGCTGGTCACAGGCAAAAACAACCCAAGGTCAACCCTACCGCATCTATTATCCCAATCCGACTGTTGAGACTGTGGCGACTGCTGCGGTGATGAAACACAATACTCCTAAACAGACAGCTAAAGCAGCCAACAAGTTTGTTGATTATTTAACTCAGGTCAAACAGCAAGAAGTATTTGCTAAATACGGATTTCGTCCCGTAGCTGCAGACGTCGATTTCACATCCGTTCCCAACAGCCCTTGGTCGCAAAATATTCCTGGAGCAATGCCAGATCTGAGCGTGACTACCGAAACACCATCTAATCCTGCTGAAATCTCTGAAATACAGCGTTTGTGGACGCGGTCTGGATCGTAGTTGACTAATTATAAATTAGAGGAGTTGTTGGCTCATTGGCTTGCAGCTAAAAGGTAAGGACAAAAAAATATCGGTCTTTGACAACCGATGTATACTATTTCAGATATAAGCAGTGTTTAAAGTTATCGAATATGCGGTAGCAGCTAACAACTAACAACTACGCAAAGTGTACCTTTCAACACCAGCTATAAAACCAATAGCGATCGCTAGACCGTCATAATATCTTTCTCTTTAATCGCCAGTAGTTCTTCTACTTTCTTATTAAAGCTGTCGGTAACGCCCTGAATTTCGTCCTGTAAATCTCGCGATTCATCTTCTGAGATATCGCTGTTTTTCTCTTGCGATCGCACTTCGTCAATGGCATCACGGCGAATATTACGGATGCCGACTTTGCCTTCTTCGGCTAGTTTCCCCGCAGTTTTAACCAACTCTTTGCGACGCTCTTTAGTTAAAGGGGGTATGTTGAGTCGAATTAAGTTGCCATCGTTATTGGGAGTTAAGCCAATATCAGACATCGAAATCGCTTTTTCAATTTGACCCATGCTGCCTTTGTCATAAGGCTGAATCATAATAGTTGTAGCATCGGGAGTGCTAAGGTTTGCCAGAGATTTTAAGGGAGTCTCTGAGCCATAATAGTCAACCATTACACGATCTAAAAGAGAAACACTGGCTCTCCCCGTCCGAATAGTGTTAAAAGACCTCTGAGTTGCCTCAATAGTCTTCTGCATACGTTCTTTTACATCAGATAACTTCACAGTCTCCTCCTACAATTGTGCCGACAGATTCACCTTTGGTCGCCCGCATAATATTACCGCTAACTGAAAGGTCAAAAACTAAGATAGGAATGCTGTTTTCCTTACACAGAGCGATCGCCGTACTGTCCATTACCTTTAATTCATTAGCTAGAACATGATTATAGGTCAAACTTTGATAGCGATGAGCATCAGGATTACTAACAGGGTCGGCGTCGTAAATTCCATCTACTTTCGTAGCTTTAAAAATTATCTCTGCGTCTATCTCTGCTGCTCTCAAAGCAGCAGTCGTATCGGTAGTGAAAAATGGATTTCCTGAACCAGCACCAAAAATTACGACTCGACCTCTTTCTAGGTGACGAATCGCACGACGGCGAATATAAGGTTCGGCTACTTCCTGCATGGCGATCGCCGTTTGCAGACGATTATCGACACCAATTCTTTCTAAAGCATCCTGTAAGGTCATCGCATTCATTACCGTAGCAATCATGCCAATGTAATCAGCTGTAGCCCGATCCATACCTTTCGCTGAAGCTTTCATGCCTCGAAAAATATTGCCGCCGCCAACAACAATTGCCAGCTCAACGCCAGTTTTTACTACGTCAGCAACTTCCTGTGCAATATCGGCGACTACCGCAGGATCGATCCCATAGCCTAAGTTGCCCATTAGGGCTTCGCCACTTAGTTTTAATAAAACCCTCTGGTAACTCATTCCTAGAAAAGTAAACCTCAATCTTGCTTGTTCTTTACCAACGGTCAGACAATACATTTCGTCGTCGCAATCTGCTTGCGAACATCCTAGTCTCCTTTACGAGGCGTTCCTCCTCAGTTGCATTAGTAACACTCTGCACTTTTGCTGTGAGGTGGTCTGCGCTTCGCGCTGTGGATAACTAGCAGCTTCTACAAAGTTGCGCGCGGGAATCCTGACCTCCCCATAACATACCAGCTTTCTGTACTTTGTTTTGAAAAAGCTATTGGCGATCGCCCGAAACATATTTTTAGATTGTTATGGAGCGCTAGTTTTTTATCTGATTTTGCTGAAATTAACTGAGATAAAGTATCAGCTTACTGCTTATTTAGGTCGCCAGGTGAGGTCGATACCAACAGGGGCAATATAGTCTCGCTCAATCATATGACCCCCTAGCATCGCTGCCACGCTGTCACGTAAATAATGATTTTTTGCTTCTGCTGCCGATTTTGCGCCGTCGTCAATCAAACCCTGATAACAAATTACACCATCACTATCAAGCAAATAAACTGTCGGTGTAACTTTTACCTTAAATCCTTTAGCAACATCCTGATTGGAATCTCGTAAGTAGGGAAAATTTAGTTCTTGAGCTTGGGCATACTGCTCCATAGCTTCAATACTCTCTGCAATAGGCTTTTGAGAATAGCTTGAATCTATACCCATAATCGTAAATTTCTGTTCGGCAAAATCAGATTGAATTTGCTTCAGACGCTCCAGATATTGACTGGTTTCCTCTGTTTTGTCCATAAATATTACGGCGATCGCTTTGAACCGACGGCGATAGCTACCCAGGTGATAAACTTCTTTATCAATACCTGGAATCTCAAAGTCAGGGGCATAGTTTCCGATCGTATTCATAAATGCTCTTTCCAATAAAATCTTGTAGTAACTAAGAATCTTGAAGTAATCTAACTTACGAACACCCAATTTTATCAGTTTTAAATTTAATTTGACTGTGATTGCAGGCTAAACATCAGCTAAACGATTCAGTTTCTAGATCTTAGTGGTCTTCAGAATTAAAATACTGGCTATAGCCAGCTAGTTTATAGACCAGTTTCGCTGCGATAAATTCTGAGACAATTGAATTTGATATTGGAGCTAATTCCATCACATCACAGCCAACTACCTGATGTTTTTCAAACACAGCGCGTAAAAATTGAGTTAGTTCATACCAGTTTAAGCCTCCTGGCTCGGGAGTCCCCACTCCTGGCATCAGACTAGGGTCTAGTCCATCAAGATCGATGGTGATAAAAACTTTTTCGGTAGTAATTAAGGCGATCGCCTGTTGAATCCAGCCAGGATTTTGATAGATATCTTCTGCCCAGATGACAGTCATATTTTGCTCTTTAATCAAGATTGCCTCTTCTAGACAAATGCTCCGAATACCTACGGGAAGAGTAGGTAGACCCAGGTCTAAAACTCGACGCATAACGCAAGCGTGATTGTAGATAGAACCCTCATAACTGTGGCGCATATCTCCGTGAGCATCGATTTGAATCACGGTAAAAGGTTGGCTTAACTGCTGTTGATAAGCCTGAACTATCCCTGTGGTAATACTATGTTCACCTCCTAAGGCAATGATAAACTTCCCGTCTGCAATCAACTCAGATACTCGCTCAGAAACAATCCGCATCATTTCTTCTGGAGTCAAATTTGGATTAGCTTGGGTACTGGCGATCGCTTGAGTCGTAAAAATCCCTGTACGCTGGCAAACTTCTCGACCCAGCTCAAGATCATAAGCCTCTAACTGATCTGAAGCAGTGATAATTGCCTCTGGAGCCGATTGGCAACCTTGACCGTAGGTAGTAGTTTTTTCATAAGGTATGGGCAGAATAGCCACCTTTGCTTCCGCGTAGCTAGATTGCGCTTCCGAACCAATAAACTGTTTAGGATTCATTTTTTCTGTCTCCCCTTCTCCCTCTGCTCCCTCTGCTCCCCCTGCTGCCTACAATAACTTTCCCTGGAACATCCCTACCTGTCTAAATTGGCTCAGAATTTTTCCGTTCCCCAAACCACTCGTAACGGTGATCGCGTATTTGCTCGTAGCTGCGATCGCCCAGCCACTTCATTCCCGGAATACCCCGATAAGCAGCAACAAAAGTTTCACCTAAGGGTAAGAGATTAGCAATTTCTTCCGCAGCTTCGCTTCCCTGCCATTGGCTAGCTGGATTTTGGGTATCAATCAAAATCATTCCCGCCTCACAGTCATCGGGAGTAATGCCATAGGCTGCTAAACCAGACCGATCCTGCATTGGTATATAGGAAAAAGTTTGTTCGCGATCAAATTGCTTAAGCAGTTGGGCAAATGTCGAACAAAGGTTGCACTTACTGTCATAGACTATTTTGTATTTTGGCATGGTTTAAGAAAAATAATAAATCAAGTGAATTTAATGAGTGAATTTAAACTGGCTCATAATTAACAGTCTAAAAGTTGTTATTCATAACACATTTGTCTGCTTTGAGACTAAATTAACTATGCAAATTAGAATTTATCGCCTAAAACAGAGTGGTCGCGAAGCAAAGTAGTATTTTTTGCTTCATTTTATATTGATTTAGGGGAAAATTGCTTTGGTTATTTCTCTGTCAGATCTCAACAATCCCGGTAACTATCGGGGCTTAACTATTCCTGGTCAAGCATCAGGCGATCGCCTAGGAGAAGAAGTTTACAGTGGGGGAGATCTTAATGGTGATGGCATTGATGATTTAGTTATTACCGCTACGGATGCAGGAGTACCAAGTACAGATATCAATAGTTATTCTGATAGTGACCGCCGAGGTAAAGCCTACATTATTTTTGGCGACCAAAATAATAGTCAAACTACTTTTGATTTAGATAACCTGAATGGCAATAATGGTTTTAGCGTTTCAGGTTTGGATGCCGAAGATAATTTAGGGACGGCAATTTCCGCAGGCGATCTAAATGGAGATGGCATTGACGATCTTGTTTTGGGTGCTGCCAATGCGGGAGAAAGGGTAAGTAGCTACGGAAACAGCTATAGCGAAGCAAATGGCGAAACCTACGTTATTTTTGGTCGCCAGAACGGTTTTAACTCGGAAGTAGATTTAACTAATTTAAACGGCAGCAATGGTTTTACCCTTAGAGGCATCGATCCAGGAGATTTGTTGGGGACAGCTGTTACTAGCGTAGGGGATATCAACGGAGATGGTATCAATGATCTGGCTATTAGTGCGGTAGATGCAGGAAGAGAAACTACCAATAATAATGGTTTTACGACTAGCGATTTGCGTGGCGAAGTTTATGTCTTGTTTGGTAACAACAATGGATTCAATTCGCGATTCGATCTGTCTAATCTCAACGGCAGCAATGGCTTCATTTTAGAAGGTAAAGATGCGAATGATAGTCTCGGAGGCTCGTTGAGCAATGGAGGTGACATTAACGGAGATGGCATTGATGACTTAGTCATTGGTGCAGTCAATGCTGGAAATGTCCTGGATAGTCCTTTTGCCGATGGTTATAGCGATCAAAGAGGAGAGGTTTATGTTGTATTTGGCAGCCGAAATGGTTTTAAGGCTCGAACAACAGTTACCCAGCGTCTGAATGGTAACAACGGCTTTACTCTATCGGGCATTGGCGTAGAAGATAGTCTCGGCAGTGATGTTAGTAACATCGGCGATCTAAACGGAGATGGAATTGAAGACTTGATTATCGGTGCAAAGCGAGCTTCTGTGGCGGGGGAATATACTCAAGAAGGTCAAGCTTACGTTGTATTTGGTCGCCAGGGCGGTTTTAATTCTCAGTTTGATTTAAATAGTCTTGATGGCAGCAACGGCTTCAGTCTGGCAGGAATAGATTCCAATGACGGTTTGGGTAATGCTGTCAGCGCAGGAGACTTTAATGGCGATGGTTTGGACGATCTTTTTGTTGGAGCAAGTAATGCAGGTGAAAATCTAAGCGCTTACGGCTACGACTATAGCGACCAGAGAGGCGAAGCATACGTAATATTTGGTCGTCAAAATGGGTTTAGCTCTAAAATAGACCTGACAAATATAGATAGTAATTTAGGGACAAAAGTTGCAGGAATTAGTCCCGAAGATATG
>JBCBEA010000214.1:0-6772 GCA_038529195.1 Cyanobacteria bacterium J06600_6 | reverse complement strand
CAATTGGGTGAAGTGGCTTCCGCTAATAGCTCCTTAATATGTTTGAGTAGCTCATCTTCAAAATCTATCCAAAAGACTTGTCTTTTTCCGTCCAAATCAAGAGATTGCAGAAGACCAGTAAACCGCCCAGTCATGGAAAGGGAACGTGCAGATGCTCCAGGGTTATCTTGGCTGAGACTGTACTGATAATTTGGATCGATGTTTAGTTCTGCTTTCGACCTGCCTTTTGCATTAGTGGTAATATTCAATCCTCTCTTGAGGAAAAAGTTAGGTAGGCGAGACTTCATCAACTCAACCACCTCGGGAACACCAGGGGAAAGAGAAATTAAAGTTTGGTATACATGCTTATTCCGCTCAAAGCGAGCTGTATCAACTATAGTTGGAGTTATTTCTACTAATCCTAGATTGTATTCCCTTAAAAAATCGCCACTCTGACCTAGACGACCAATTGGTAGCCTATGAGTTTCGTCTAAAACTGCAATTATTTTTTCTCTTGGTTTACCATTTTTTGATTCTAGATTAGGGCCTAACGACAATATTTTTGCCAGTAGACTATCGTAAAATAATGATCCTACAACCTCTGAAGCTGGGTCTTGGAGAGGTTGACTAACAATAACAAGACTTTTCTCGTAAAGAATATCTTCTAGATTTAATTCTGCTAAATCGCTTTGAGACTCGCTATAGTAAAGCAAATCCTCATGATCGAAAAGATTAGTAAATAGGTTGATTCCATGACGAGTCATGACCATTTTAGGATCTTGCAGATAGAAGAAGTTCAGCATTTCTAGCTGAGAAAAGATTGTCCCAAGACTATTCAGATCTGATTTAAGTTTTGGATTAGGAGATGTTTTTAACTGATTTGTGATGTGTAAGCGACATTTTTCCAGTTCTTGCTTGAACACTAATGGCTGACGAAGACGGACTACTAATTTACGAATAGTACATTGGTTGCGAAATTTCTGGAGAAAACTAATTATCAATTCGGCAATATTCGCTGCATTATAAACAAAGGCAACCATATCTCCGCTTACACCAGAGTTAGAAATTATTTGTTCGCAGACAGCATCTAAAAAAATTCTGATATCTTGAGGCTTGTGTAAATAATTTAATGGGTTAAAGCTACAATCACCCCTTGGCCACCGATAGGTTTTGAGCAGGGGGTTTTTCTTTTGTAAATACTGAGCAATATGGGTAAAGGCTGCGCCCTCTTTCCCACCATCAACTCCACCTTTAGCCTCACTGATGACAACTGAGTGGGTCTTTAACGCTCCTGCTAAGATACGAAGCAATAAACAGGTTTTACCACTACCGATCGCTCCAGCAATTAAAACATGGCTAGAAAGCAAGTCTGAAGGAAGATATACAGGAACGCGATCGCTTTTTTTTGGATCTTTTGCTCCTTGTCCCAGATATATTTTATTCGCACCTGCTTGAACGATACTGTTAGCTTCTGGATTCGCTAGAACATTTTGTAAATCTTTGGGAATTGGTTTAGATACGAAATCGGGTACTTTATAAGATTGAGTCAAAGAATGGGGATGAAAAATAATGCCGTTTGAAAGCTGGTCAGGTGAAGGGGTCATTTTAAATTTTAATAAATCAATTATGAGGAAGTCAATAAATCAAATTTGAATTGGGATTAACTCGAAATAACAAGATTGTGGAGTTACCAATTCTCATCTTTTTTGTCGTCCAAAGCTGGAAAATCTTCAGTTTCTAGATGAGCCTCTCCGAAATTTAGTTTTTGATCGACTCCATAATCCTCGACTATTTCGTAATAAGAGTTTTTTACGATATCAATCACTTTTTTAGCTGTTTCGGGATCTAATTCTCCGTGAGCCAGCATCGCTGTGAAAGTTTGATTAATTAAATTTTGCATCATCTCTGCTTTACCACGAATAAGACTATTAACAGCCTGGGTTTGAACAACAGGTTTTTCGTATCTGGCGTTGGCTAATAATTTCAAAAATTGATAGCGATCCTCGAAAGCAGGTGTCAATTTAAATGAACTCAAAGCCAATTGAGAGAGGAAAAAGTTAAAACCAAATAAGACTAAAGCTTGCAATGTGTTCCATTGTGCCAAAGAAGCAAAAAACTCTTGCCAAGAGTAATGTTGATAAAACAAACTCCAAAAGCTAATTGCTATTAGACGGAAGTGCCACCACATTGCTCCGTAAACTACGGTGGCAAAAAAGATTAATATGGGTTCTTGGTGAACTGTATTTCTAAAACTATTTATATTTTTCTGGGACTTAATAATTCTTTTGATATTGAGATAAATGCATAAGGCACCAGGAAGAAGAAAAACGTATAAAAAATTGCTAATAGCGTTTTTTTCCTGCCCTCTTTCAATAGACAGTTTGATTCTTTCTAAACCAATGTAAGGAGCATCGGAATGAAAGCGATCGATTAACGGAGAATAGTTGCTGTGATTATCATTCATGTATTTGCGACCTATACATCACCCAAAAAACAACTGAAAAATAATTGCTCTGTTAATTAATCGTGTCTTATTACAGGAAATATGCAGAATTTTTAAAAATCAACGCAATCCCTGAGATATAAAGGGAGCCCAGTAATAGGGATGGGAAAATGGAAAAGGTCTTTCCTTCAATTTCGATAATCTATCTATTTGGGTTTTAAATAGCTTTTCTTTATTTTTCAATGCTTTAAAGAGATTTTCGTTTTTGGTCTTAGCTTCAGTTGTTGCGTTCAATTCACTTAATTGAGAGTTTATTTCTTGTTTCTTTTGGCGAGTTAATCTATGTTGAGTTCTTAAATACTTACCTAAAGTCGAATTATATTTGCTATATAATTCTTTCCCTGACATACTTCTCAATCTAAATTGGGCTTGTTGCAAAGCTGTAGGACGATCTAAGCCTTCTTTGCGTAGTTGATAATAAATTGTTGAAAAGATAGCTGTTGCCAAGTCATCCACTGCCCATAAGGTGCTAACTACACTCCTCGCACCAGCACATAAAAAACCTGTGGCAATGGTTAAAGGATCGTCTGTTATATTTGCTTTGTTCAAGTTAGTTTCACAGCAAGAAAGAAAGACATCTTGTAACTCAGGTAATCTCCATTCAGGACTCATTATTGAACCTAAACTTATTGTTCCATCAGCTAATACTAGATGAGATTCTAAAGGCTTATCAAAGCGGGATGAAGCGTGGTGGGAAGAATGGAGAACGTGAATTCGATCTATAAGTTGCTTATAATTGTTCACTGTTGCTTGAATTCCTCTTAAGCGATTATTCTCAGGTACATTGAATATCTGAGCAATATGCTCCCCTTCAAACTGAGAACAAGGAAGGGTATTATCTGCATCTTCAACCAAACCATAGTTTTCATTTGATACTCCTTTAGCAGCCCTTAAATTACAAAATTGTAAAATCTGAGCACTTGGCAAAGTTCTTATCCTAAAGCGATCGCCCAAAAGTTCTTGTGGGTGATTATCTGAGAATTCCTGAGAGGATGGATTTATGGGTAATGCTGCAAAAGGAAGGAAATGTAGGTAAAGGTGAGGAATAATAATTAATTCCTCAATGCCTTCTAAATAAGTTTCAACTAACTTAGGTAAATCGAGATTATCAGCAAGCTGGATTAAATTTTCAGGAATTTGTCTCTGCCATTTCTTAAAATAATCCAAATAAGGAGCAGCCCAAGATAAAGCTGCAAAAGTTAGAAATTCTTGATGATTAAATTTGGTCAGATGGAGCTTTATCGATCTATTTTTGTAGATGATAAAGACATAAAGTCTGTTGAGACCATTATGGCAATAGACGATGGCAGTTTTTGAATCGGGAATTAATTGGCAAATTTCATCAAATGCAACAGGGGGAACTCGTATCTGCTCCGCTAATACGCGATCAAAAGTACGAATCTTTTGCCATACTTTTTCTTTGTCAGACTCCCATCGAGCAATTTGACTATTTTCTTGTGGTCTAAATTTTGCTCTAGATAAGTTATCCTCGATACCTAGCACTGATATTTCTTTTATATTATGTTTGTTATTATTTGATATACGCTCTCGCTCGCGTTCTTCATAAATAAGCCTTTCTAAAGATTTATATTGTTCAAGATAATCAGCTAATTGAGAGGGAATATTTGTATCGTTATATAGATCTTTCCCTGCCATTAAATCTACTAAATGCCTACATCTAGAACGTTCAGCAAATTGTAACCCTTCTATCAATTCCCCATCATTAATACAAGCTTGAATTATCTCTGCATAGACATTCATAGAATCAGAAATAATTTCTTGACGGCTAAGATCGTCAGTAGACCAACTACGACTGGTTTCTATTGCTTGTATTGCACCAGAGTAAGCTTGAATAGACAATTTCCAGTCTTCTCGATCGAAGGCAAGTCGCCCTAAATTTCTAGCAGTTTCTAGATATTCTTTAGGGTTATCTTGTGGAGTGTAGATAGTTAATGCTTCGCTATAAAAGTCAATTGCTTTTTGGATATTATCATTTACGTCATTAATAATTCTTTTAGAATATGCAATGCCTAAATTGTTTTGAATCATAGCCCAACGTAAAGGTACGTCATCCTTTGTATAAACTTCTATAGCAGAGGAGAAAGCAGTAATTGCTAGCTCAAGAATTTCAGGTTGTTGGTTTACGTCAGGATGGTTCAAATACACCAATCCCAAATTCATCTGGGTTTCAGCCCAATCGAATTTATAGATTTCTCTTTTTCTTACTTTCAGTGCTGATTCTAAAGCAGTAATAGCTAGTTTTACATTTTCTAACTGATTACTGGTTAAGCGATTATAGGCAATACCAAGATTTGTATTTACTCCAGCCCACATATAAGGAAAATTTGACTCAGTGTAAATCTCATGAGCTTTTTTGAAATAACTAATTGCTAACTTAATGTTTTCTTGTTTGGTATCTTTACTTCCAAACAGGTATGCATTAGCAATGTTATTAAAAGTTTCTGCTAATTTTATTGGTAATTTATGTTCTTCTCTTATTCTAAGAGCGTTCTTAAAAGAAATAATTGCCTGTTTGATATTTTCCTTTCTATTCCCTTTAATTCTGTTGGAGTAAATGAGACCGAGATTATTTTGATTATCAGCCCATTGAAGAGGGTATTTATATTCAGTTCTAATTTTTAAAGCATTTTCTGCCAAATTTTTAGCAAATTCGAGGTTCTCTTTTTTTACTCCTTCTATTCTGTACAAATAAGCTATTGCTAAGTTTTGCTGAATTAAAGACCAATCTAAGGGATATTTTCCTTCGGTGGCAATTTCTAAGGCTGATTCACAAGCTTGAATTGAAAATTCTATATTATCTCTGGTATCTCCAACCTTACGCTGCCAAAAAGCCATACTGAGATTATTCTGTGCAGAGACCCATTTTCGAGTAAATTCGTTTTTAGGGCATAACGAGATAATTGTTTGATATCCAATAATTGCAATTTCAACATTATCAGAAATGTTACCAAGAGGAAATTCTAAAATATAATTACTTAAATCTATAACAATGCTCGCCATTGATGTTTGCTCTTGAGGAGTGCGAGGCTTAAATATTTCAGATGCCCAAAAATTAAGTGCTTTACCAAAATTGAAGTCTAGTTTATCTAAATTATTCTTGAGTAGTAAATAGACTTGTTTTTTTCCTCCTCCTTTCTCGAATATATCGAAAATAGACATCAAGAAAAATAAATACTCTTTATAAAATTCAAGTTTGTTTTTCTTTTTTGATTTAGTATTTACTATATTCTTATTATTTGCTAACAACTTTTGTTTTTCTTCACTAGCCAAGGTGAAGTCAGGATTTATGCTTAATGCTCGGTCGAGACAGATTAAAGAATCATCGTTCTTCTGCATTGTTCCTAAAATTTTGCCCTTGTAATACCAAAGAAAAAAATTGTTTTTCGATCTTGAAAGAGCTAAATCAATACTTTCAAGTGCTTCGTTAAATCGATTTAATTCTTCTAAGACTATTCCCCGCCAAAGTAGTACAGAACAACTATTAGGTTTAATACTAAGAGCATAATTGAGGATTTCTAATGCTTTGGGATTATTGCCCAAATTAGTCAATAATCTGCCATAGTTTATTAAAGCTAAAATTTTATTTGGCAATATTTGTAATGTTGTTTGATAGGTAGCAGAAGCTAGATCAAACTGTTGCAATCCTTCTAAACACAACGCCTTATACAACATAGATTCATGATCGTTTGAATTAATAACCAAGGCTTTTTCATAACATTCAAAAGCTTGTTTTACTTGCGATGCAGCAAAATATATATCTCCCCCAGATCGCCAATCTACATTGTTGATAAAATTTGATTTTATAACGGTATCGAAATCCTTTAATGCTTGGTCATTTTTCCCCAAGAGAGCTAATACTGTTCCTCTTTTTGCTAAAGCCTGTAAATTATGCGATCGCAATTGTATTGCCTGATTGAAATACTCAATTGCTCGTTCAAGTTGTTTTGAGTCAGGAGGATTAAAGCTAATAATTTGGTGTTGTTCTTGTACTAAATAAGCTAAGCCCAAAGCATATTTAATTTTTTCGTTATCAACAGAAGTTTTATCTAAATACTCAAATACTTCTAAAGCTTGCGAACATTTTCCTTGCTCTATATATTGATAACCTTTTAATAAAAGATTATTTGTTGATGTACTATCATTCATTAGACTAATTAAGTATTTTGGTGAACAATATATTCTTCGATTCTTGAATAATGCTGAATATTAAGGTGAATAAAATACTTAATTAGTCTAATGAATGATAGTACATCAACAAATAATCTTTTA
>JBCBEA010000213.1:0-6795 GCA_038529195.1 Cyanobacteria bacterium J06600_6 | reverse complement strand
CTAATTACCATCTCTACTCAATTCTGCTTCCTCTTTCTGGAAGCAAAGCACTCATTTGTCTGTCGTGAGATAATCGAAAATAAGAAATACAAATGAGTGCTTTGCTTCCAGAAAGAGGAAGCAGAATTGAGTAGAGATGGTAATTAGAGCAGCTAGAAAAACTGTTTTACTTCAATCTTGAATCAGCTACTCAGAAAAAATCGTTTTTATAGAGGTAATTAAACAAGAAATGTTTAGGTCATTCTGTGCTGGGTTATTAATTGTTTTAAGTTTGGTTGTCACAGGTTGTTCTACGGGGGTCAGTGGCTTACAAAGCTATGTTAATACCAGTAAAGGGTATGAGTTTCTCTATCCTAATGGTTGGATTCCCGTAAATTTAGGCACTTCAGCCAGAAAAACCGTAGACGTAGTTTTTCGAGATTTGGTAGAGCGTACGGAAAATCTGAGCGTGATTATCGATGAAGTTCCTGACGGCAAAACCCTAGAGGATTTGGGGAGTCCAACTGACGTTGGTTATCGTTTGTTGAAAGTAATTAACAGCAACCCTGACGAAGACCGCGAAGCGGAATTTATTCGTGCGGAAGCCAGAGAAAACAAAGACAAAAAATACTATCTGCTAGAGTACGAAGCTGATGTTCCTGAGCAGGGTGTCAGACATAATATTGCCAGCGTTGCGGTTAGCAGAGGCAAAATTTTCACTTTTAGTCTTTCTACTCCTGAAAGACGCTGGGATACTGTCAAAGATGCTTTTGAAGTTGCAGCTAAATCCTTTACCGTACGTTAACGCGAAAGGTACTATTTAGAGCTGAATATCTACTCTAGTAGAAATGTATTAGCCTTGATGGGTATGGCGATCGCTGTACTCATCAAGACTGAGATTACAGATACTCTTTAGAACGACATTTCCTCGCCGTCAATTTTTGTTTACAAGCAGTTGAATGCTTGGCAAATGGTTATAGCTTAAAACTAATAAAAAGCTATTTCAACACATACACCTTCTATGAGTGCCAGTAATACGTCACCTGAATTTGTTCTTGCTTCTGCCTCTCCTGCTCGTCTCAAGCTACTCAGGATGGTGGGCATTGAACCAATTGTTTGTAAAAGTGATTTTGACGAAGATTCGGTCAAAATTGAAGATGCGGCAGAATTAGTTAAGACTCTGGCAAGATGTAAGGCAGAAACCGTTGCTCCGCAGTATCCAGGCGCGTTGGTGTTAGGCTGTGATTCGGTCTTAACGGTTAACGATCGCATTTATGGCAAACCAGAATCACCCCAAATCGCGATAGCTCGCTGGCGAGGAATGCGGGGGCGCATGGGAAAGATCTATACAGGACACGCCCTAATCGATTTGGAACAGCAAAGACAAATTATTCGCTGTGGCATTACAGAGGTTTATTTTGCCGATCTCAGCGATCGCACCATTGAGGCCTATATCGCTACGGGAGAACCCCTTAACTGTGCGGGAAGCTTTGCTCTAGAAGGTAAAGGCGGAATGTTTGTGGAGAAAATTATTGGCTGTCATAGTAACGTAATCGGTTTGAGTCTGCCTGTGCTGTACCAAATGATCGAAGCTCTAGGCTACAATGCGACAAATTTCTGGTAGTAGGCTGTATTTAGACATTTGATAACAATTGATGAGAGCGAAACAACAGATCGACGGAATTAGCTTGGCTCAAGAAATCTGGCAGGCTTTGACCGTCGCTATCGGTGAAACTGCAGAGATAGAGGTGACCACCTATGTTGAAAGTGGAGATTTGGGTTTGACAGAAAAATCGGCGCTCGGCAGTGGTTTTCGGACACGAATTGATCTGTTTGAGCAAACTGTCGCCCACGAAATAGATCGTAAATTGATTGACAATCCTGCCTATAGGGAATTACAACGATGGCATATTGAGCAGGTACGCCAAAGACAAGAGTCGTTACCCAAGAATCTCGCCAGCTTAGAGGCAATGCGCCATCTTATTCTCAACCCAGATTCTGATTAGCTGGTCGGTAAATTAGGCTAGTTGCTCGATTAGATACTCTACTCTCAAGATTTTAAAACTAATGACGTCTAAAGAAGATTTTAAACAAGCAATTAGAAGAGGCAATATTAACGAGGCTTTTCTCGTTGCCATGAGCAACGCGCCAGAGCTAAATATCACGACCAAAATTGTCACTGCCGACGGACAAAAACTAGACATAGGCGAGCGAGCTGACAACTCTCTGCACACCCATATCAATCTGATTGAGGGTAAAGTCGAGAACGAAATTGGGGAAAAGCTGACTGGCGATCGCTATTCGGAAATCAAGCAGTTTCATATTCAGCAGGTAACTCAGGGACACCAGACGATTCAGCAGAATCTACTTAGTCTGCAAAAAATGTTTCAGCTCATGTCTTCCTTTGAGCAACAGCAGGCTGCAAACCATTCTAGCTGGGTTGATATTGCTGCGGACGTTTCTCGCGAATCTTTACCTGCTCAAGAGAATCATAATCAGCTGCGGGGCAATATTCCCAATGCCTTAGCAGCAGGCAAAGAAAATGAACCGCCTCAAGCAACCGATACTGTAACCAGTATTAGTGAGGCTAATCTTGAACCACAGCTACCTTCTTTCGATGTCGAAGATGATGAGATGGTCAACGATCTGCTCTCTCTTGCTGATATTGATGAGGTGACAGAGGCAGCAGAGTCAGAAACTAGAGTCAATCAAGCCGACTGGAGCGAATGGTTAGAAGATGAGCCTGATGTAAAATCTGAGGTTTTTGATCTGAAGTCGCTCAATATCCATGAAGCTAAGGAAAATTGGCAAAATTGGGAAGAACAGAACGAAGCGATCGCTCTCGATGCAGACGCAGAGAATCATGAGTCTGAATAGGCACAATCATTAAAACCACAAAACTCAATCTGCAATCTTTCATGAATCCAAATTTGCTCGAAAATATTACTGCAGTTGAAATTAGTACGGCGATCGTCGATGAAATTGTTGATGAAGTCTTTATTCCCTGGGAGGTTTATCAGGCTCTTTACTATCTATCGCGATCGCATTTATCACAGTCGTCAGTAGACCCCTCATTAAGAGGTCATTATTTACAGCTGCGTCGCCAGCTAGAATTAGCCTACTGCCTGTTATTGCTAGACCCGAATTCGGCTTTATATAACCGTTTCCTGAACGAAGAAGTCAAGCGTGATTTATCTGTTTTAAGTCGGCAGAGTGCGGAATGGTCAACAATTGATACCAGATTACCTGAACCAATTCCCAATCGTCGCCAGTCCATGTCTGAAGTAAATAAACTTTTGCGCGATCGCCAGTTTATTAATGTTTTAAGACAGTTAAACAAACGCAAGCTAACTTTGGATCGACGCGATCGCACTCTACGCAACTCAGATCCTCAGCCAGATATTACCGATACTACCTACGCCCAAACATCTCTACAGCTAAATGGCAAAATTGTGAATCGTTATTCTCAGGCAATCCTAGACCATAGCGATCGCAACTTACTGCTACAGCTACACGAACAGTCAACTAGCACAGGGGAGCAGCAGTGGCGTGGCTTAGTTAAATTTATGCTATCGCTTATTCCTCGCTAGTAGAAAATGTGAATTATCAGCCTTCAGCCAAGCTTATTAAACGTCTTAATGACTGTATTAAAATTAAATCGACTAAAATCAATCGCCGAACTTCTGTTGCGCAACAGGTTAACTTCCGTTTAGATTGGCAGCTAATCGCCGAAATCGAGCAAATTAGAGCTAGTAATTCGAAATTAGAGCTAGATAGCAAAAACTTAACTATCCTGCGCCATTACGCTCTCCAAAACTTGCCTCTAGAGTCTATCTGTTGCGACCTAGATAGACAGTCGCCAGAAATCATTTATAGCGATTCCGCCTTAACTTTTGCAACCCAATATTCAGCAAATCAAAACCAACCTCACGTAACTCTAGTTCGCAGTGCGATCGACCTAGAGGGGAAAATATTCCAGCAGGTTCAAAAACAGCTTTGTCAGGATACTCAACTCCTTGAGCAGATCTCTCAGGCTCATTATTGGCTGGTACTAGAAATTCTCGCGCAGCTACCTCTTAGATCGAGGACTTGGTTTGCTTGGTTTAGATCTAGCTGCTTTTACTTAATTAGCGCTATTTTTTGTAGCTTAATTTGGGACTTCATTCCCTTTAACTATCTTTTAAGAATAATAATTTGTCTAGGAATCACCCTCATCTTAAAGTTAGTCTTTAAAATCCTAATTATGAAACGGCTAAAATCCTGGATTATCTATCATCTACTCTATGGATTCTTAGCCCACAGTCTTCTAGGTAAGAAAATAGGCATCAAACTTTTTAGCTTATTGCTTGCCGTAAACTAATTGTAAACTTGTAAAAAATTATAGCTATCGATTAACAAACCTTTTCCGCAACGCAATTTAGTTTTGTACGGCTATATCTGGTTATCCACACTGAAGTTAAAACAAAACTCTGTCAGAATATAAACAGTTAGTCGAGGACATAAATACCCAGATGAATTTCTCTCTTTCTTCCCTATACGATTGGTATCGCAGTGCAATTCGCCACCCCAAATATCGTTGGTGGGTAATGCTAGGGACAGTAATCTATCTTGTTAGCCCCATTGATATCGCGCCAGACTTTATTCCTGTTTTGGGTCAGTTAGATGACGTAATGTTGGCAGGTTTATTATTTACTGAGCTATCTCAAATGATGATTGCCAAGCTGCAAGCACGCCAGGAAACTAAGGAAGCCAATTCTACTGTAAATGTAGATAATCCTGGCAGTGAAACAGTAGATGTAGATGCAGAAACTGTTGCCACTAGCTAATAATAAATTAAATATTTTTGCGATTAGTTAACTGTAGATATTTATAAAATGAAGCGCACGACCTTGACTCTTAATTAGGTTATGCGCTTTTTAAATCGCATCTACTTTGAAACCAATGGTTTTTAAGATATTTGTTCGTAGGTAGCAGGTAGTAGGTAGTAGGTAGTAGGTGATAAATCAAAAGTTTTTTGATACTGCTTCTTATTTGATTAAAACTCCTGTTTCAAATGTGGACGGGGTTTAGTTTGTTCAATCGATTTAATCTAAAAATTTAAAATAAAAAACACTAAATTAAACAATTGTCCATTGTCCATTGTCCATTAATAGTAAGAGTTCTAATGATGCCTTTTAAAAGAATCATACTGCTCTTGGTTAATTCTGTCTGCCTCATACAAAGTATTAGTGATTTCAGAAATACTTAAGACAGAATAAGCGTTATAACCATTGTCCGCCAATCTCTGTTTTACCCCTCCTTCGTGGTCGATAAACACGACAATATCATCAATCTCCAGACCAGCCGACTTTAATTTATCCGCCCCTTCCATTACGCTTTTACCGCTAATTAAAATATCATCGATCACCACCACCTTTTCGCCTGGGTTAAAGTTTCCCTCAATTAAACGGCGAGTACCGTGAGCTTTTACTTCTTTGCGCGGAAAGATCATGGGACGCTGGAGGTTTAATGCCAATCCTGTCGCCGTGGGCAATGCACCATAGGGAATACCCGCAATGCGATCGAATTCTAGCTGCTGCACAATATCGCCATAGGCATCAAGTACCTGATTAAAAATGTGGGGGTTAGAAATGATCTTGCGCAGATCGATATAGTAAGAAAAAGTCGCTCCTGATGCTTGAACATATTCCCCAAATAGCAAACAGCCAATATCAAATAGTTCCAGAATTAAAGACTGATAAGGATGGGAAGAAAGCAGGCAAACATCAGATGTCCATATTTCACAGCTTGCTCCGCGATCGCTTTTGTTTTGGCGATATATATTTAGTTTCTGATTTAAAGTGGCAACTTTCTTGGATAGATCGTTACTGCTAAGAAAGTCTTGGGGAATAGGAATTAATAAGCCTTCTCCTGCACTATTTAAACCAGTTTCGATTAAAGATTCTAAATTATTTTTTTTACTCCAGAGACTACGCAGCAAAATTGTCCTTTCTGGCGCGATCGCTCTGATTTTCCGTAAAATATCTACGTTAGTTGTCCCTACTTCTAAATATAGCTGCTCTGGTGTTGCCCACGATTGAGCTTCTTTAACTACCTGGAGATAAAATGGCTGTTCGAGATTGGGAAATAGCTGTAAAGTTTCGGCTTTCGGATTAGAAGTATGAGCCAGAATAAACACCGCGCGATCGGCATAAACTAAAAAAGGTGCAGCGTGATCTTGCCCTGCATAAGGAGTAAGAGTTACCGCATCAACCTGCCACTGTTCAAAGATGGTTTTGGCAAAGACGGTACTTGTATTTAAATCGCTATGCTTAACATCTAAGATGATCGGAATTGACTGGGGAATTGCCGTCAAAATCCTCTCTAATAGCTGCAACCCAGGAATTCCAAGCGCCTGATAAAAACCCAGGGTTGGCTTATAAGCACAAACGCGATCGCTCGTCGAATTTATTACCCATCGCAACCAGGCTTCAATACCCGCCAGCAAATCATCTTGATTTTGATACGCTTCTGGCATCATTTCGAGATTGGGATCGAGTCCCACAACTAACAGGCTGTTGTTTGTAGCGATCGCCCTATTTAGTTTTTCGGTAAAATTCATAGTCAGTCAAAAGAAAACGGTGAGCCAAATACAGGGAGGTTCAGTACTAGTGTACTCAACTCGATGTTTCTGGTGGGCGGGAATCAAAAGATAGTCCCCTACAGTTAGCTTAATACGAGAATTATCTTCATAGCTCAACTCTCCTTCTCCCTGAAGCACAATCAGCCACTCGTTTTGCTCTTGGTCATACCATTCTCCTGGTGGTGTTACCTGCC
>JBCBEA010000212.1:0-6798 GCA_038529195.1 Cyanobacteria bacterium J06600_6 | reverse complement strand
ATCATTTTTGAGATAATTTGTTTGAGCTTGGGGCTTATTTGGGGCGCGTACTCCTGCCAAATATAGTTACACTGACTATCTCTGAGGGGAACAGTCTGAGAACTGCAAATGGCATTAACTGAAAATCCCGTTACTGCCTGCATAATCATCATGCCCAAGGCATAGATATCGCTATTTTGTCGGGGATGACCGCTTAATTGTTCGACGGGAGAATAGCCTCTACTTTGAATAATTCTAGTTAGGGTCATTCCCTCCGCATTACTGTGTTCGGTAGCTATTTCCTTAACCGCCCCAAAATCAATGAGAAAAAGCTGGTTATCGCGATCGCGACGAATAATATTAGCGGGCTTGATATCGCGATGAATAATATTATTTTGATGGACAAATTGCAGAATATTGGACATTTCTCGCAGTAGGTTCGCTGCTTTTAACTCGGCAATTGGCTCACCAGGAGCAATCTCTTGAGTTAGATCGTGTCCTGCAATATATTCTTGGACGATGTAATAATAATTATCGGCAACAAAGCTAGCAAAAAACTTAGGAATACAGGGATATTCTAATTCCCTTAAAACTATAGCTTCAGCCTCTAGCTTATCGATATATTGATTATCTCTGGCGGACTCGTTGCCGTTATCGGTGCTATTTAAAATAATCTGTTTGAGAACAATAATTAAAGGCGATCGCCAAGTATCTTCTGCTGTATAGGTAACGCCAAAACCCCCTCGACCTAATGCTTGAATTACTCGATATCGTTCATTAACGAGATCGCCAGGATTAAGACCCATACCTTTAGCTGAATACAGAATATGAAATAAAATTATTGTAAATATACTTAATTTTAGATATGGTTGCCCAGCAAATCTAAACCACCGCTAAATCTTTTAAGCTTTCCAACATTTGCGTCGCCGACTGATAGCGATCGCTAAAGTTATAGCGAATGGCGCGATCGATCGCATCCCCCAGATCCTGATCGACTGCAATCCCCTCTCGCCAAATCTTGTTACCAGTCTGCGGATCGTATTTCCTCAACTTGCGGGGATGTATGCCAGTCAGCGCCTGAACCCCCACCATGCCAATGCTATAAATATCGCTAGCGAAAGTTGCCATTCCCGTATGCTGTTCGGGAGCGAGATATCCCTTTGTTCCCCGCGTCATAGTGCTGTGGGTAAGTTCGCGATCGCCTGCAACTTCTTTAACCGTCGCAAAGTCAGTTAGAACCCATCGATCGTCAACCTGAATAATGTTGTCGGGGTTAATATTGCGGTGGGTCAAATTATGCTGCTGAATAAATTCTAGGGCTGTTAAGAGGCTGCACAACAATGATTTTACTCGCTCTGGTTGCCAGGGTTTTCCCGCAAGCAATTCCGTTAAGCCGATACCCGAAGTATATTCATAAACTAAATATAGATGCTGCTGTTCGGAAAAATATGCCAACAGACTGGGGATCTGTGGGTGGTTACCGATTGCCGAGAGGTTCTTACCCTCCCGCTCAAACTGCTGCCTAACTCTGGGGGTTTGGTGGCTGCGCTGAATTACCAAACAGGGTTTATTCGCCAAATAGCGATCGAGGGCAACATACTGTCTTTCTCCCTCGTCAAGATCGAATAGGTGGGATTCAATTTCATAGCGATCGCGCAATACTTCCCCTTCCATAGTGGTGGCAGGAATATAAATTGACTGCGAATTTCCATCTAGTTGGTTCAGGCGATCGACCAAGTGCCAGACCTTTTTTTTGCTCACGCGATAGTCATCAGCAAAGTAACTAGAGCTTTGGGCAGCTAGAGTAAGTTTGCCCCAGAGGTCATATGCCAAATTGCGGGAAACATATTTTAGGGCGTAAAACTTGAGGTTGACATACTTTTGCTGCATATCCCCATAGGTCAAATTCTCCAAAGAACCCCGCAAAATTGCTAGCTCGTTATCGTTGAGATACTCATCGGTAGCTGAAGCATAAAAGTCATGGATAATTTTTAACCCCGTGGTGATGTCGTCACAGTTAGTCGATGAATACATAGTCAGATTGATAAGAGCAGTTAGGACAGTTAGGGCAGTTAGAGCAGTTAGAGCAGTTAGGACAGTTAGGGCAGTTAGGACAGTCGATAATTGATTTTCTGGAGTCTCTATGACCTATTGTTTGGTTAATAAGTAAATTTTGTCCGAACCATTGTGATATGGCATTACGTATCAAGGTTAGGACATTAGGATATTGCAAAATTGAGCATTTCAAAATTACGAATAGATACAGCCACATAACTTATTTGGCAGGTTCATCCCTCATCCCTCATCCCTCATCCTTACGAACAGATCGATTAACTTGTCATGATCTAATGTTGTACGGCAATAAGTCAGATTGATAAAGTTGACGACTAAACCGAGAAAAAATCGGCGATCGCCTGGGGGTCGATAATATTATTGATTTGCGCGAGGCTACCGTTGCCTAATCCTCCATCTTCGTCAAAGAAATCCACGACGGTTAGATCGTCATCAGCATCGGCGATACCATCGCGGTTAATATCGATAATCAAGTCCGTTCCTAATTGTTCGATGCCCACAGTTCCCGCTTCTGGTTCGGCTATAACGATCTCCGAGTCGCCATAGGTTATGGGGTCGGTAATTGCTTCTAGATATTCATTACTGCCAAACAGGCTATCGCTATCTTCTGTATCCTCATTGCCGAACAAAACATCCATATCGGTATCCTCGGCAATGATAAATAAAACATCACTATCGTCTAGATCTATTGCGTCCTGTATGATGCTACCGCCAGCAGCAGATGATACATAGTAAGCGTCGTTGCCAAAACCGCCTAAGAGAGTATCGCTGCCACTAAGGTTCGCCCCTAATACTCCGCCCACAATTATGTCATCGCCCAAACCGCCAGAGATGCGATCGTCTCCTCTATCACCCAAAATCGCTTCGCCAGCAGCCCTACCGCTCAAAACATCGTCATCAAAGCTGCCAAAAACAAAATCGTCTAAAATATCTTCTGCACTCTCTGCATCGGACGTAACACGATTGATAAATGTCTCTAGTGGATTGCTAGTAATAAAAGACAAGTCTTGCGATCGCTGGTTAACTGTAGCTAAATCGTCATCCAGGGTTTCGGCTGATAAACCAAGGCTTTCGAGGTCTATGGGTTCTACTTTATCGGTGGTTGCCAATTCTGCCCAGGTAAAATTACCCTGATAGTTGTCCGACTCGCGAAAACGATCGACAAATTCTTCGTAGCTTAAACTTCCTAAAGTTTCAATCTGATTTTCTGGCAGTTGCCAATCAAAGATAACGACATAGCTATCGCTTGCTGTGTCTCCCAAATATAGATGGCGATCGTCAATCTCGGCAACGAAGGAATCATCGTCTTCTAAAGCAATACCCCTATTGCTACCAATATTGAAGAGAGTATTTTCTGAATCGCTATTTTCCAAAATGAAGGTGGTAGAATCGCCCCCAAAAATGACATAGTTATTATCCCCCGCACCGCCAACCACAATACTCGTGGGATCGTCACCATTCAAACTGGAGGTAAGATTATCCCCATCATCTACACCGTAGACAACCGACACATCTTCTTCGGCGCGAATACTATCAAATCCATCTGAACCAATTACTTCATTAAAATTACCAACGGTCATGGGTCAAAATCTCCTTGAATAAAAATGAAAACTAAGTACAAAACTAAGAGAAAAATAGATTACTCTGCTGTTTATGCAAAAGGTCTATTGCTGCTGTTATTAAGAAGTTTTTAAGCATTCTTGAGCAAGTCAGATATATTTTTACTGTTACTAGCTTTCTCTGTTTATTTAGCACGTAAACATACAATTTGGCTGGTTACAAAATTAATTGGGTAGCATTATATATTTGTTCTTTGTTGTTTACAGTTATCTTTGCCTAAAGCTATGTATACAGTCATTGTTCAATCTTGAGCTAATTTTTAATGTCCTCTTAATCATCTTGTTGCTCAACAAGAAAAAACTTACTAATCCAGATTAAACTAATAATTGAATAGTGCTTGATTTCATTTGTATTTAATCATAAAAACATATCGGATCAAACAAATAAATGAACAAAATGAACTTTTGATTACAGCTATGAATTATATGAATTGACAACTATAAATATGGTTTTTTAAGTTAATTAGTACGCCAGCGATATCGCCACAATTATTAATTAACTCAAACATCATGAAAGTAAATCCGAAAAAAGTTACCTATTGGTTACTGGGGGAAACGGCAGGTAGAACCTCTGTAGCGGTATGGAAACGTCTGTGGGGAATGCCTGTTGAAGCAGGGGGCAAAGTGGCTCAGAAGGTGGCAGCAGAATCGATCGCCTCAATGCAAGAATCGATCGCCCAGCTATCTACCGCCGTAGCCAAGGTAGTTTCTACCTATAACTTGGCGCAGCAGCAGTATAACAATAAGCTAGAAAGCCGACAGGCAGCAGAAAGACAGGCACAGCTAGCATACAGCAAGGGCAACGAAGAGGCAGCCAGACTAGCTCTAACTAAAGCGATCGCCATTGAAAGAATTTTACCGCAGTTGAGCGAGCGAGTAGAAACGGCACAAATGACCATGAACAAAGCCAAAGCCAAGCTCAAGCGAGAAACAGAGAAGCTAGAGGCACACAAATTGGAGCTAGAAAATCTAGAATCTTTAACTCTAGTCAATCAGGCAATGGCAGAAATGGGGGGCATCTCCACAGAATTCGATTTGGATGCAGCGCGATCGCACTTTTCCGAGGCGAAAAATAGCATTGAGAAAAAAGCTTTGCTAGAAGAAGCCAAAGCAGAGTTAGCGGAGAATCCTAACGAGGTGTTGGCAGATGAAATTGATGCCCTTTCCCTCGAAGCCGAAATTGAGAAAAGATTTAAAAGTTTAAACCAGAATTATGAGCAAGAAATCTAGCAGCGCCCCACCCCCAATTGTGTTTATTTTGTTAGCTGCACTGGGGATTTATAGTTGGTTTAAATTCCAGCCCTTCAAGGGAGAAAGTACGAATACAGTAAGAGAGATAATGCCCAGATTATCTTTACCAAAATCCGACTCGTCTCTACTCAAGCGTTTTAGCCTGGGAGAAAAGATGCTAATTGCTGCCAATGCTACCGCAGCCAAGCAGGATGGCATTTCTGCCTACAGGAAACAAGACTATGAGCGAGCAGTAGATTACTTTCAGCAGTCTTTAGCTGAGAATCCCAACGATCCAGAAACTTCGATCTATCTCCATAATGCGCAAGTGGCGCAGCAGCAACCGCTAAAAATTGCTGCCGTCGTACCCATTGGCAGTAACTTAGACGTAGCCCAGGAAATGCTGCGGGGAGTAGCACAGGCGCAGGCAGAATTTAACCAGCAGGGAGGAAAGCTACAGGTTCAAATTATTAACGACGAAAACGATACGAATCTGGCACAGCAGGTAGCGAAAACAGTAGTTAAAGACGACTCCATTCTCGCGGTAGTTGGTTCAAATGCCTCTAACGCTTCTCTCGCAGCAGCAGCAGTCTATCAGCCAGCGGGGGTCGTAATGATTACCCCTACCAGTACCTCAGAAAAATTATCTAACTTTGGCAGCAATATTTTTCGTACTGCGCCCACTAATGAGGCAATGGCAAACACCCTCGCTGAATATGCGGTGAATATCGCCAAACGCAAAAATGTCGCGGTTTGCTACGATTCCCAAGCCCCCGATAACGTTACCTTCAAGAATGCCTTTATTCCTGCGCTGACAGCCAAAGGAGGCAACCATATTAATACCCAATGCGATTTTGCTGCTCCAGATTTTAATGCCGAAGATTCGGTAACTAGCTTAATCTCCAGCGGTGCAGAAGCAGTATTGCTCGCCCCCCATATCGACAAATTAAATCGGGCGATCGAGCTTGCCAAAGCTAACAACTGGAAAATGGCGTTACTTGGCACTTTTTCCCTCAATACCTCTAAAATCACTCAATCGGGGCAGGGAGACTTAAACGGCGTAGTTTTGCCCGTACCCTTTCATACCGAACAAGACTCGGCTACAGACTTTAGTTTAAAAGCCCAAGCAACTTGGGGTAGTGACGTTACTTTTACCTGGCGCACCGCTACCTCTTATGATGCTGTTAAAGCGATCGCCGAGGGATTGAGAACTAGCAGCACCAGAAACGAATTACGGTCTGCCCTGCGTAACTCTAGCCTCAGTGTGGCGGGGGCAAATAGTCAGGTAGAGTTCTTACCGTCGGGCGATCGGGCGATCGATACTGCTTTAGTTAAGGTGAAAGCCAATCCCGAACGAGGATACTATTTTGAATTATTCCAACCATAGCTACTAGGGTCAAGCAATGTCTCAACTAGAACCCAAAAGCGAAGATCGTCGTAAAATACTTTCTGTACTCGCCCACGCTTCGATTCTGTTTAGCTCGACTGTTTTGTCTATCGGTATTCCTCTGGCGATTATTTTACTCGCCGATGATGAAGTGGCGATCTCCAATGCCAAAGAAGCATTTAACTTTTGTCTTACCGTCTATCTACTGGCAATTTGTTGCGTTCCTTTAATGTTCGCCCTGATTGGCTTTCCTCTGCTTATTTTACTGGCGATCGCGACTATGGTTATGCCTATTTTCGCCGTAGTCAAAATTATCAAAAACCCCCATCGCACTTATCGCTATCCGCTAATTTGGCGTTTGCTGTAATACAGCGGTTTGCATTTCTTTCTAGGACGTTTAATAGTTATTAGGGATTGGGGACTGGGGACTACCCCTGTTAAGGTGAGATTTTGTACTAATATTTAACGAAAATATATCTATTTACGGGAATATCTAAATTACATCATCAT
>JBCBEA010000211.1:0-6809 GCA_038529195.1 Cyanobacteria bacterium J06600_6 | reverse complement strand
CCGTTCATGGCACGCTCCTATCTAGATTACGAAATAAGATTCCGCTGTTGTTAAAGGGAATTATCTATATTTTTATTTTTTAATTAATAAAATTGTAACGAAGAGTAAACCACAGCACATCCCCCTACAGTGCAGTGAAAACCGTCCAAAAGTTTACGGTAGCAAGGAAACACATCTTGGGCATAATAAGAATAGAGAGCTGCCGAAATAATATGTCAGATACTATTCCCAACTACCGCGACACCTATAGTCAAGAAGATATTCAAGAAATTTTAAATATTGCGATCGCCAATCACCACACCGATGAAGAACTCAGCCGACAGCAGCTTTGGGAGATTGCAGCCGAGCTAGATATCGATGCGACAACGATTCAGGCAGCAGAGAAAGGTTGGTTAGAACAAAAAAACGGCAACAGTCTGCGCGAAAAGTTCAATCTCGTACGCCGTCAAAAATTTCAGCAGAAATTGGTCAAATATGCCATTGTTAATACTTTTTTAGTATCATTTAATTTGCTCCTTGTTGGTGCTCTTTCTTGGTCTTTATATATCCTGCTATTCTGGGGCTTAGGAATTGCCATTAATGGCTGGAAAGCATATCAAACCAGCGGAGAAGAATACGAGCGGGCTTTTCAACGGTGGAGCTTTCAAAACGACGTCAAGCAAACCGTTTCTACAGTCTGGAATAAGGTTCAACAAACCTGGCAGGCTTAATTCTATTTGTTTGTATCAGTCGTTTCGGGTGGGCATCTTAACCAGCGTATCAAGAATTATTTATTATTTAATTTTAATAATGCCCACCTTTAAAACGAAGCTCGCAGCTAATTACTTCAAACCGAGGAAATTTTTCAACCATTCGAGGAAGTTGCCGACATCGTTAGTCGAAACTTTAAGTAGGGAAAGTATGCCAACTAGAATAAAAATTGTCCCTAACAAGAAATTGCTCTCATATAAAGCTAAGCCGACGATCGCAATAAAATAAGGAGAGACAATCCGACTAATTCTTTCTACCGTCGAAACTAATTCTTTGTCTTCGACAATCTCTTGCGTCTGCAACAGAGTATCTTGCGGAGTAATATTAGTTGTCGCGGGTATCTTCGGTGGCGACAGCTTAATATCTTTTAGATCCGACATGGTAGGTTTTTGCGGTTCACGAGGCGACTTTCCAAACATAACTCAACTCGGGTAGCGGTAATTATAATTGCTATTTTAAGATAGCCCGATCTTGAAAAATAATCTGCAAACTTTAACTGGTCAATCAAGATAGCGGTAATTACAGCATGGCGATATGAATGATAGCGTCTCCCTGGTTGACCAAAGGATTCTGAATATGACTTATGACTATACCCTCGATTTTGGCGCGGATTGGCACTCGCTTTTCGCCAAAGGCATTGGTAATGTAGCCTAGCTCCTGTTTTTTAGTAATTTTATCTCCTAGATTAACAAGTAAATGAAAAATGCCAGCACAGGAAGCTCTAATCCATCTAGTTCTACTGGCTCGTAAGGATTTACCGACAGTCGGTGCTAACTCGTCTGTATACATATTTAGATGCTGCATTACGCCAAAAATTCCTGCTACTCCAACCTCAATAGCCATCGGGTCAAAACGCAATGCTTCTCCCGCTTCATAAAGCAAAACGGGAATACCTTTTTTGGTGGCAGCCTGACGCAGAGAACCGTCTCTCGTAGTTGAGTGCATCATTAACGGTGCGCCGAAGGCGCTAGCACAGCTATAGGTGGTTTCATCCTCTAAGTTAGCTCGAATTTGGGGCAAATTGATTCGATGGACTGCAGCCGTATGTAAATCAATACCGTAGGTGCTGCGATCAACAATTTCGCGCATAAACAGATGAGCCAAACGTGAAGCAAGAGAACCGCTTTCTGAGCCAGGAAAAGAACGATTTAAATCTCTTCTGTCGGGCAAGTAGCGAGACTGTTCGAGAAAGCCAAATACGTTAACAATTGAAACAGCAATTATTGTTCCTCGTAATTTTTGAGGATCGATTCTGCCCAATACCTGAGAGATTATTTCTACGCCATTTAGCTCATCGCCGTGAATCGCTGCACTAAGCCAGAGAGTATGTCCTGGCTCGATACCGTTGACTACAGTTACAGGCAAAGAAACTAATGTTTGCGTTGCCAAACGACTAACGGGTAGTTCAAAACGGCGCAGCTGCCCTGGTACAACTACTTCCTTGGCAATTTCAATAATATTATCTGACACCTAATTGAAACTAAATAACTAATGATTAAAAAACTAAAGACGGTAAATTCAGATTAACTTAAGATCTGATGCTATGCGTCAAGTACGTACACTATCGGTTCTATGGGATTAGGGATTAGGGATTAGGAAGAAAAAAATTGATTGGCATTGATTGGCAGCGTAGTCTAAAATTCTTCCCGTTACCAGTTAATTAATCCATAACATCAGCGTCTGATGAACTTGAATTCGTAATGTCAAAGAGAAAGAAATTAACCTTTAACCTTTCCCCCTTAAGCTTTTCCCAGTCATATTAGATTAATTTGTTGATTAGGAGTTAATATTTAATGCGATCGCTACGATCTGATTCTGCAGCATTATTGGTAATAAAATCAATAATTTTACCCGCTACGTCAATTTTAGTCGCTTTCTCAATCCCTTCTAAACCAGGAGAAGAGTTCACTTCCATCACGACAGGACCATGATTAGAGCGAAGTAAATCTACCCCTGCAACTTTTAAGCCCATTGCCTCTGCTGCCCTAACTGCTGTATCTATTTCATCCGCAGAAAGTTTTTCTACCTGAGCATTGCCACCACGGTGAAGATTGGATCGGAATTCACCTTCTGCTCCCTGACGCTTCATGGCAGCAATCACTTCGCCTCCCACGACAAAACAGCGTAGGTCTGCTCCTCCTGCTTCTTTGATAAACTCTTGAACTAAAATATTGGCATCTAAACCACGAAAGGCTTCAATAACTGACTTAGCAGCCTGATACGTCTCTGCTAAAACTACACCAATTCCCTGAGTCCCTTCAAGCAATTTAATAACTAGTGGCGCACCACCAACGGTTTCAATCAAACCATCGATATCTTGGGTTGCATGGGCAAACCCCGTCACGGGGAGACCGACACCTTCCCTTGCTAAGATCTGCATTGAGCGCAATTTATCACGACTGCGGGAAATAGCCTGGGATTGATTGGGGCTAAAAACATCCATGACTTCAAATTGCCGAACTACCGCCGTACCATAAAAGGTTTTGGATGCGCCAATGCGGGGAATAATGGCATCAAAATTTTCTAACGGCTTACCCTTATAAACAATCGTTGGCTTTTTAGAAGTGATGTTCATATAGCAACGCAAATAGTCAATCACTCGCATATCGTGTCCCCGTTTCTCTCCTGCTTCCCGCAAGCGTCTGGTGGAATAAAGATTGGCGTTTTGTGAAAGAATTGCTATTTTCATGTTCTATAAAGCAAAAACCTTAGTGTTACTAGATATCCTTTTGGGTTATTAGTATTGTTAACTTTTACGACTACTTAAAAGAAAAGATCTGCCAGGATCGACTAAAAACTTATTACGCACTGCCTGTCTACCGAGCAACATCCGAAAACCCATCACGTCTCTGTTGGTTAAAGACAGCTCGATCTCCCAAATTTCGGTGCCGACCTGAATGTTAGTTTTTATAACTGGTCGGAGTTGAGCTTTGCCTCCTGAGTTGCGAATCTGGCGATACTCCAGTAATTCTGCTTCTGTCGTAATCGTTGTCTGGCGATCGCGCTGTTGGGGATGAACTTGAAAGCTAATTATCTGTTTTCCGTCGTGGGATCTCTCTTGGATGTTAAAGGCATGAAGGGCAGAGGATCTTGCTCCCGTATCTATTTTTGCTTTGACCCGATCAATATTTAACTCAGGAAAGCTAACAAACTCACGCCAGCCAATAATTTTAGCGGATTGAAGCGAATTACCAACTTTATTTCGAGGTTGATTGTTAGGCACAGGGATAATCTTCTAAAGAAACTGCATTCAGCTTAATTACTTATTTTTTTAAGCCAAAAGGCGGAGGTTATTTATAGTTACTATTTAGTAATCTATTGATATTGCACATTCCCTATTTTGCCGGAAAAGTTCAGTTCAAAGATAAGAAAAAGGCATCAGTGATTACTGATACCTCTGGAGTCCCACGAACTGTAACGTACCAAAACTTGGTACTCATACAGGATAGTCCGAATTTTTTCCTGTAGTGTATCAAATCATACCACTTTTTTTTAAAACTATCAGCAGCATTTACTTCTGATAGCTGCTGGCTCAATTTTTAATCTTCTGCCACGCTGCTTCCGCCGCTCTTTTCTCTGCTTCCTGTTTACGACGATCTTTACCAACTCCACACACCTGGTTTTTGATCGAAACCTGAGCCGTAAATTCTTTGGCATGGTCTGGTCCTGACTCTGCAACTATTTCGTACACAGGTTTGACCTGATACTCTGCCAAAGCCCACTGTTGTAAACGATTTTTACTGTCAATAAAAGTGGCTTGGAAGCTTTTTTTGTCTTTTTGGCTGCCAGTTCCCACACTATTAGAATTCTGAACTAGCTGCTGCGCCAGAGGCTGAAAAATTCGCAGAATGTATCCTCGCACCTCCTCTAGCCCTGTATCTAAAAAATAAGCTCCTAAGATTGCTTCAAAAGTGTCATTTAACAAAGATGGATTTGTCCGTCCACCGTCTTTAGCAGTGCCTTTGCCCAAAAGCATTAATTCTCCCAAGCCAAATTCTGCTCCCAATCTGCCTAGCTGTTTTTCATCTACTAAGCGCGATCGCAAATGAGTTAGTTGAGCCTCATTAATATCTGGATAGAGGGTGTATAACATCTCAGCAACGACAAACCCCAAGATTGCATCTCCTAAAAATTCTAGCCGTTCATTATCCAGACTTTGATCGGAGGCTTCATTCGCATAAGAGCGGTGAGTTAGAGCCTGTTTTAGTAACTCAGGATTCTTAAATTCTGGTAATTTTGACTGCATTCTTTTAGGGGTAATAGCTCGACAATGTTCGAGTACATTATTAACTTTTACAACAAAGTCTGTAAATTATCTAGTTAGAGCAGAAGTAACTAGTAGTCAGAAGTTAATTGGCTATCAGCAAAAGACGATTTAATGAGTAGGAACGACAAATTAGAACAAGAGAGACATCAGCTCATCAAGAATCTGGTCGAACAATTTTTGAGTAGTACTTACGAGCAGCAGAAAATAGCGGCAGCGAGTCAAATTGCCGTTACAATTTTGCGGTCGCGTCCTTTATGTCGCCGATTTAACGGTTCGCCTTTAACTGGAGTTTATCAAGCAATATATCTTCAGGCAAAAGAGCATCTAATCTCTCATTTAAACCAACAATATGCTTTAGCTCAGGTAGGCATCAAATCTGACAGTAAAATTAATTTAATTGGTCTTAGCTCTGCTTATTTATATCAGCTACAAATAAAAATTTTTCAAGAAATAATTGATGATTCATGGCTTAAAAAAATGGGTCTTACTGCCCAGAATTTTGAAATAAATAGCGAATTACGGGCTTATGCCCTTACCGAACTTATTCGAGCAATCAAGTTTTCGGGCAGAATTTGCCGACCTCATATTCAAAAATTTTCGCCAAAACTTTATCAGAGATTATATGAAGAAGCGGTTAACGAAACTCTTTGCTATGTATGTTTGAACATCGATCTTTATGATCCTGAACGAGGCGATCGCAAGTTTATGAACTGGGTAAATTTTAAGTTAGACAAGACCATTTTAAAATGCTATGAAAAATATAATCGTCATGCCAAGTTTGAAATCCCTGATTCTGAAAATCTAGATCGAGCTATTCAGCCTACTCCAGCAGTAGACTTGACTGAAATTTTACGGACATATATTGCTCAAGATCCCCAGGGAATTTTTAGTGCTACTCATATTAGAAATAGACCAGATGCTAACTTCACTAGCATTAGCCTGGCTAAATTTTCAGGTCAGAGTTGGGAAAATATCTCTCTGGAATTAGATATTCCTATTGGTACTTTGAGCAGCTTTTACAATCGCTGGTGTCGCCGTTTTGCCCCATTACTAGACACAGAATTAAAACAGTATTTGTAAATTTTTTAGACATCGCCACCATAAAGATCCATGAACAATAACCCTAAGCCAGAAAGATTTCAAACCAACATTTCTTTGATTGCTCATGTTCAGGCAGAAACGTTTCGATGTTATCAATCCCAAGAAATAAAAGGCAAACAGGTTTATCTCAACACTTTAGCTGTCTGTGCTGCTAATTCTTATCTAAATTTGATTGGCTGGTCAACTAGCTTGTCTCAAAGCGATAGCTGGAATCCGATTTCACAAACCATGATGGATGTAGCCGACCTACATATTCCAGGCTACGGCAAGTTAGAGTGTCGTCCTGTATTGGCAGGAGATACAGCGGCGATCATTCCTCCAGAGGTATGGTCGGGAAGAATTGGCTACATAGTAGTTATGCTCGAACGCGATTTAAAACAGGCTTATATAGAAGGTTTTGCCCGACAGATCGACCGTCTAGAATTACCCCTCGCTCAGCTAGAGCCGATGGATCAGTTTCCCACTTATTTAAGCCAACAAAAAAGAGCAGAACCGCATTTCACGACTGAGTTAAGCAGCTGGATGAAAGGAGGCTTGAGTCATGGCTGGCAACGGCTAGAAGAATTATTTTCGCCGACGATGGTCATGAGTTTTAGGAGTAAACTAGAACTACCTCAATCACCCGCGTCTTCTGTTTCCGAAAGCCGAGTCAAATTAATCAAGTTAGGAGCAAATTTAGAGCATACTATTG
>JBCBEA010000210.1:0-6946 GCA_038529195.1 Cyanobacteria bacterium J06600_6 | reverse complement strand
AATGACCTTAGTCTAAATATTTTATTTCTATCAACTGCTTCTCCAGGCGATCGCCCTATTTCGCAATCATCAACATATTGCTGTAGTAATTCATTTCCCGCTTGATGCGTAATATTTTCCACCTAATATCAATTAGAACAGTAAGCTGGTGGCTTATAAAAAGGCTGATTAGTCTGCAATTTCCTGAAATAGAGCAGCTATCTACGGCGGATTTGGCTACCTGGCTGGCAGATACAGAGAGATTGCAACCCTTGTTGTTAGATGCACGAACTCTCGAAGAATATCAGGTCAGCCATCTAGATGATGCCAAGCTCATACCAGAAGAAGCCAACAATTTAATCGAGACTATAGATCGAACCACCCCGATAGTTGTCTACTGTTCGGTAGGATACCGCAGTAGTGCGATCGCTCGCCGCCTAAAATCCTGGGGGTATGAAAATGTTTTTAATCTCAGCGGGTCAATTTTTCAATGGGCAAATGAAAACCGTCCAGTTTATCGTCAGGGGCAAACAGTAACCGAAGTGCATCCCTACAGTAAATTTTGGCAGTATTTACTCGTTGACCATACTTAATTGCGAGTTATGAGAAGCAAAAGCCGTTTTCTGACGATCGCCGATAATTGCTATGGCGATCGTCATACTGCTTCTTTATGGTTTCATTGAAACTAAAACCAGGCTGGTAACGACGATTGCTAAAACGACAAATCCTGCGAGCGCAGCGTTCAATTTGTCTTTGTCGCTTAAAACGCCATATTCGTCCTTGGACTTGAGAGCATGCCAAACATGACCGCCCAAGAAAGTCGCACAGAGAGTATACTGAACTCCTGTAAACTGTCCTAAATCTGCGCCATATAATTCTGCGGGAAAGGCAATATTGTTATAAGCCACAAAATAGCCCGAAGTAAACGCCATCAGTGCAACTCCCGCCAAGCTATAAGAAAGAATAGCATGTCCGTTATAAGTCAAAGAATTTCTCGCCCAGCCAAAAGGTTCTTTGACGATATGCCAAGCACCACCCGCAATACAGGCTACTCCTACCCAAATATGACCGCCAATAACATCTTCGAGATTATCTACCGCAGCCATCCCTAAAGGATTCCAAACACCATCATGTAGACCAAATAAATAGCTAAAAATGGTGACGGGATTCAGAGTCGGCTCCGTGACTAAGCGTACATTACCTGAGATAGCATCATAGATTCCGCCCCAAAACATAGCCTTACCGACAAACAGTAAAGCAGCAGCACCAAGAAAAATTAGGTGATGACCTAAGATAAAGCCAAGCTGCTGGGGATCGTTCCATTCATAATGAAATTTGGCAGCCCGCCCCGAAGCCTCCTTGAGGTTTGCTGCACCCCGAAAGACGTGAAACAGTCCTCCTGCACCCAACACCGCCGAAGCAATTAAATGCAGCATGCCAATCACAAAAAAGGGATAGAGACTAACAATGTCTCCCCCTGCACCTACCCCAAAACCCAAACGGGCAAGGTTTGGCAATAGTATTAGTCCCTGTTCATTGATCGCTACATTTGGTGTAAAGCGATCGATTTCTAGTAGGGTAATTGAACCCGCCCAGAACATAATTAGTCCCGCATGGGCAATGTGCGCCCCCAACAGTTGACCCGATAAATTAATTAACCGCGCGTTGCCCGATAGCCAACTGTAATCTTTACTTGAAATATTAGCTGTAGCTGTCATAATTTCTTGAATTTCCCAAGCTGATTTGTATTTAAATAAAAAGAAAAGCCTAATGCAAGCTAAATTTGCACTAAGCTGTAATGAGAACACGATCGCAACAATGCAATTGGATTATTCCTCAATCACCAGCTCACTCTGTAGCTGCTTTTTGGGAAGCGGATGGTTGTCCGACCATTGCCTCACCTGATTGGGGAGTTCCTGCATTGTCTAAAGCTGTAATTACTCGGTTGAAGTCAAAGCCAATGGCTCTGAGGGCATGCCATAGATGTCCCTGAAGAAAGAAAAACGCCAGGAAGAAGTGAGCATTAGATAGCCAGCAGCGAGCAGTATGAGTACCAGGGGGTAATGCTACCGTATCAACGAAGTAAGGCACTACTCCCAATTTGATACTTAAAGGTGCGCCGTAAAATTCTGGTGGGTATGCCAAAGTATTGACTGCACAGTAGTACGCTGCAACAAATCCAGCCAGAGCAATCCCACCCAGAGAATAGGATAAAATTGCTTCTCCCGAAAAGATTAGCTGTTTCTTTGCCCAGCCTAAAGGTGGAGTAATAATATGCCAAATTCCGCCACCAATCAGTAAGAAGCCGACAAATACGTGACCACCAACTAGATCTTCTAGGTTATCGACACTCGCAAAATGAGTTTGGTAGCCAAAAATAGTCGCGGGATTTAAAGTTGGGTCTGTAACTACTCGTACATCTTGAATATTGACATCATATAGCCCACCAAAAAACATCGCTTTGGCAACTAATGCTAATGCACCTATACCTAGAAAAAGCAGGTGATGTCCTAAAATAAGACCGAGCTGTTTGGTATCATCCCATTCAAAATGGAAATTGCGCGCTTTCCCCTCTGCCTCGCTCAAATCAGCGGGTGCTTTAAAGGTGTGAAACAATGCTCCTGCACCCAATACGGCAGAGGAAATTAGATGTACTGCACCCACCACAAACATGGGATAAGTATCGACAATCTGCCCTTCTGCTCCTACACCCAAGCCTAGTGTTGCCAGGTGTGGCAGCAAAATCAATCCCTGTTCTCCCATCGGCAGAGTTGGATCGAATTTTGATAGTTCAAAGAATGTAAATGCTCCTGCCCAAAATACGATGAGCGCAGCCTGAGCTACATGAGCAGCAATAAATAAGCCAGACAGCTTGGCAAAACGGGCGTTCCCTGCCCACCAATCATACTTAACTTGCGGTTTATCGTATGTCTGCAAAACGAAACCTCTTGATTAATTTGTAAACCTTGTTACTAACTATTATTCTCAATAAGTTAGCGACAACTCAATTTCGCACTATTGATACTTTGTTGCAAGTAGTACTGACAAAACTTAATAATTGTTGAAGAAAGGCGATCGCCATTTTGATGAAAAAGAGTCTGTTTATGACCTGAAAACTAAAAAAGCACTAAAGAAAACATCTTTGAGGATGCTGTGCAGCCAGCAATAGCTTTGTATTCATCTCTATCGATAAGCTAGCAGGCGATCGCTGACAAAAGAAAATAGTTGTCAATAATCTCGATTTGGCTGTATGGTGTTCTAGAAGCTTATTGATAAATAAAAGCAATAGTTAAAAAAAGAAGGTTCTAATTATGACCGCCGTAATAGAAAATTCCCAGGGAATAAAGAATCATGCTGATATTCCTTGGTGGAGAGGTAATGCCCGTTTAAAAGATTTATCAGGTAGACTACTCGGAGCGCATATCGCCCAGGCTGCACTAATAGTGTTTTGGGCTGGAGCAATGACTCTGTTTGAGTTGTCTAACTATGATTCCAGCTTGCCTATGTATGAACAGGGTCTAATCATATTACCCCACTTAGCAACCTTAGGTTTAGGAGTAGGAGATGGCGGACAAATTGTCGATACCTATCCCTACTTTGTAATCGGCTCCATTCACCTAATTTCTGCAGCTGTCTTGGGTGCAGGTGGAATCTATCATTCCCTAATTGCTCCAGCAATATTGGAACAAGATGATACTTTCGGTGGCTTTTTTGGTTACGACTGGAAAGATGCAGATAAGATGACTACTATTATTGGTATTCATCTGATCTTGTTAGGTATTGGCGCATTTGGGCTAGTGTTTAAGGCTATGTTCTGGGGTGGTTTATTCGACCCTTGGACAGGAGAAGCGGGGCAAGTCAGAATTATTACCGATCCGACAGTTAATCCTGGCATAATTTTTGGCTACTTGTTTGGGGCTTTTGGCAAGGCAGGAATGGCTGCGGTTGATAATCTAGAAGATATAGTTGGCGGTCATTTATGGATTGGCTCTCTCTGTGTTTTGGGTGGTTTTTGGCATGTTGCTACCAAGCCTTTTAACTGGGCACGTCGAGCATTAGTTTATTCCGGAGAAGCCTATCTCTCCTATAGTTTGGGTGCAATTTCCTATATGGGATTTTTGGCTGCCTACTTTTGCCATGTTAATGCCACAGCCTATCCTGAAGTATTTTACGGTACGGTTGGCGCCATCAGAGGTGATGGTGATCTAGTTTCTGCCAGGGGCTGGCTAGTTACTTTTCACGTTGCTTTTGGAATTCTTTTCCTTTTAGGTCATATTTGGCATGCTAGTCGAGCGAGAAGTAAAGAGGCAGGATTTGATTTTAATGGGTCTAATCCATCTTTGGTAGTTGCAGAACAACCTTTTGTGGGTAACCTTCAAACACCCCTCAACTCTTCCGATTTTAGTCAGTGGCTATTAGGTAATATTCCTTTTTATCGCCCTGGTCTTTCCCCTCTATTTCGAGGCTTGGAAATTGGCATGGCTCACGGTTATTTACTCTTTGGTCCTTTTGCTCTGCTGGGTCCTCAGCGTAACAGTCCTCAGGGCAACTTGATTGGCGTACTCAGCGCGGGGGGTTTAGTCGTAATATTGGCAGTCTGTCTGGCAATTTATGGTGCTGCCTCATTTAATCAAGAATGGCGCTCAGATTTTCCTACCTACTCTACTGCGAATCCCGACGTCCCAGATGAATTAAAAACAACAGGGGGTTGGAATCAGTTTACCGTGGCGTTTTTGGTTGGTGGTCTGGGGGGTGCTTTCTTTGCCTATCAGATCTATGCAAACCTCGATGTGCTACAGGCAATATTCAACGGAACGATATAATTTTTTCAATCTTATTGATAAATAGTAGCAATAGTCTGTATGATGATAAGAGAGGAATTCGTTTCTCTCGCCTAACTGGGAATTGAATAGCGACAAAGATTCAATTCCTATTTCTTAAGCCTTGTAAGGCAAAAGTTTTTTTTCATCAACAGTCTAGTTGTTAATCTTCAATTGAGTATTGTAGCTCCAAGTAAATAAAAAGAATTATCAATAGACTAATACATCACACAAAATCACACAGTTAATCAAGAGGAATGATAATCATGGCTACAGTTGGTTTATTTTACGGTTCGACTACAGGTAAGACAGAAGCAGCTGCCGAAGCAATACAGGAAGCAATGGGAGGCAGTAGTGTCGTAGCGCTGCATGAGATTGCAGATGTGGATGACAGTGATTTTGCTAACTACGATCGCATTATTATTGCCTGTCCTACCTGGGATATTGGTGGACTCCAGGCAGACTGGGAAGGATTTTATGAAGATGACCTAGACAATATTGACTTTAGCGGTAAAAAAGTCGCTTATTTTGGCACTGGCGATCAGGTTGGCTATGCAGACAATTTCCAGGATGCCATGGGAATTTTGGAAGAAAAGATTTCTGGCTTAGGTGGTGAAACCGTTGGTCACTGGTCAACAGAAGGTTATGAACATGAAAGCTCTAAAGCAGACAAGGGCGGGAAGTTCGTCGGCTTGGCTTTAGATGAAGATAATCAATCAGAATTAACAGATGAGCGGATTGGGACTTGGACAACACAATTAAAGTCCGAATTTGCTCTCTAAGATTGATAGCTGATAAATAGCTATCAAAAAAGTTTTGGGGATTCTCCTCTCCAAATGTGGGAAAAAGTAGCTGATAATGATGAGCCAACATATTGTTTCTTGCTTTTTCCCTTTTCTCTTCTTGGTCGAGACCGTTATTTAACTATGTCCCATCTAGTCTTGTGTTACGGTATTTGGACATTGATCTTTACTGCCCTATGTCTGCGACTGGTTACGGTAGTACAAAAGGCGATCGCCCACCTCCAGCGTCTGCATCAAATACCCTGTGACAAATGTGCTTACTTCACAGGGGACTATCGGCTTAAGTGTACGGTAAATCCAATCATAGCAATGTCTGAACAGGCGATCGGCTGCCGAGATTTTCTAGAAGATGCTCGTACTTTTGCCTGTAAAAGCTGTCCCGCCGCCGAACAGTGTGATAGCAGTCACAAGAAACCACAAAAACCTTTAGTAAAACGTCAATCAATTTATTCAAAATGAATTTATCTCTGGCTACAGCCCCCGTTTGGATTAATGCCAATCCCAGTTTCAAATACTTTGATGGGCGAATCATACGCTATCTTTCAAAGCAGGTGCCGATCGCCTATTGGGAATACGGTCAGGAATTAGACGAGGCAAGCAGCTTAGATATTGCTTTAACTCTGCTGCACGATTATCTCAAATCAAAGTCTGAAGCAGTAGATCTGATCGGTCACGGTACGGGTGGCTTGCTGGGACTGCTTTATGCGCGCAAATATCCCCGTCGAGTTAAGTCATTAACTCTGCTGGGAGTCGGATCTAGTCCTGCTATTGACTGGCAGTCACATTACTATCAGATGCGAAAACTATTGCCCTGTAGCCAAGATAAGATTTTAGCCCGCATGGTGCAAATTATGTTTGGGCCTCAAAACCGAGGCAATGTAAGTAATCTGGTGAAAATTCTGAAACGAGATTTACACACTGCACCAACAGCCCACTCACTTTATCAGCTCGATCGCGTAGAATCAGGAGGAGTGTCGATGCCAATGATGATCTGCGGTAGTGAAAACGACGGAATTTGCGATCGCTCTACTTTACACGGATGGTCAGATTATCTGAAAAAGGATGATGTCCTGTGGACAAGCCCAGAGGGACACCATTTCTTTCACTATTTCTTCCCTGAATTCACGGGTAGAAAAATAATAAAATTTTGGCAGGGCGTTGAATTAAGAAAAGAATACTCTTCTAAGTCGTGTACTTCAGAAGAGATTTGCTGTCACTATTTTTAGTTAGAACCATTGGCACTGTTACCAACAAATGCCAACGTTAAACTATCGTGGACTAAGAAGTGCTGTAGATGATAAGCTCTTTCTTCAGTTTTAAGCAAAATTTGTTCGTATAAATAAC
>JBCBEA010000209.1:0-6956 GCA_038529195.1 Cyanobacteria bacterium J06600_6 | reverse complement strand
AAAATTCTGTATTCTCTCCTAGATAGCCAATTTTGAAGGTAATTAGGTCACTAAAATCATAGGTTACTACTGCTCCCGAACCCCTATCTATCGGGTTAACTAAAGTACCACCGCTAGAGTTAAAGCTACTTGCACCATTGAGAAAGAAAGTGTAGGCATTATTATCAAAATAACGATACCAGTTAATTCTGGGTCCCACCACTACCCGTAGCTTTTCGCCGATGGGAAAATCATAAAATAGTTCCCTTACCTCGACGCTACCCGTACCTGACGATGTTCCTGTTTGATCGGTAAAGGGAGTGCCAAAAGTATTGTATAGTCCTGCGGAAACATAACTATTAGCAGGGGAGTTGCCGTTCCCCGCCACAAGCTGAATGACTAAATTATCCTTGCCTGTAAAAGAAGAATTGAAGTTGAGCCAGGTGTAATAGCTAAAAGCAAGTTCTGGATCGTCTGTAATGCTGCTGACGATTGGATTATTATCAGCATCTCTCCCCGCACGACGAAGATTAAAAGGCGCACCAGGAGTACTAGTTTCGGCTAAGACATCATCACTAGCTGTTGCACCAGTCGCGTTTAAAAAGACGTTGCCACTAAATTTGGTAGTAGTAGAAAACTGGTTGTCTTCTAAGATGGCTGTTCGACTTTCAATCTCATCAACTCTACCAGCAAGACTTGCCAATTCTGACTCGAATTCTTGACCTAAGCGTTCTACAGTTTCGATATCTGCTTCAGGTACGCTTGGAGTTGATGAAGCAATGAGACGTTCGATTTGATTCAAACAAGAGTTCAATCCCGCAGCAAATTCATAGCGAGATAGAGGTTGATTACCGCGATAAGTTTGATTGGGGAAACCTGAAATGCAACCATAGCGATCTACAAGAGAGCGTAATGCTTCATAAGCCCAATCTGTAGGAGACACGTCTCGTAACTGTTGAACATTGGTAATCTGAGGCATCCCTCTACTATTTTTTTTGCTGTTCAAACTCTCAGGAGATTTTAATTGCCTCACGCTGTTAATTTGAGACATGCCGCTGTCTATTTCTGATGCCAAAATTTTGCTTACTGAAGCTGATAACAAAGCTAAAGTCAAACAGAATAGAGTCGACCTCTTGCCAAATTTTTGAAAGCTCATACCTAAACTCACACCTATTGATATTAAGCAAAATTACCATCATTATTTTGATGCAACAGTATGAATGTATACAGTATACAAATTAAACCAAATCTCTCTTTCATAATTGTTACAATCGGCTAACAATAAAGAATTTAGAATCGAAATTAATGTTGGAAATAACAGTTCAAGATAATGCGATCGCTTTTGGAGATAGCTTTTCCCTGAATTTTCAACGAACCTTACGCATTCCCGATGATGGCAAAACTTATCCTTTGCCACCTGGATTGGGTACATTTCCTGTTTGTCGAGTTGAAGATCATCAAGATACTGTTCCTGCATCCTGGTTAGAGCATGGCGGCGTTTTCATTCCGATGTATCAACGAGAAGCATTATGGATTAGTTTTGATTCCTGTGCTTGGCGACCCAATGCTATTAAAGTTGCGGTGGGTAAAATCAATGCGATTTCAGGTAAACCTTGGCACCAAAAGCTAGAAAAATCTACTAAGAAAAAACGTAGAAAAAAAGAATATGTTGCTGAAGCAGATTATATCGTCGCTCCACCTCAGCCTTGGTTAGACGGAATTAATGCGGGAAATGGCTATATAAAGCAGTTTGTCGCAATGCCTTTGGGTCTGGGATATACGGTAGAAGGACAGATTACAGGCAAAGAAGAATTTGGCGGGATACAGATAATAGTTTACGAACCAAAGCTAGGTAAATTTTCAAATATCAAACGAAGCAGAGGCAGTATAGATTTCATGGAAATGGAGCTAGAAAGAGGCTCTGATGAATGTGCTTTTGCTGGCGAAATGGGCATTGCCGCAGGGGGCAAAATGAGACAAAAAATCTATCGCGATCCTCATGGTGTCGATACTTGGGATGAAGGTAATTATGGTCGAGTATACGTTCACATTGTCAATAGCCTGATGTATCGCGAAATTACAGGAAAAGAACCGCCGAATACTCCAGTAACGGTTAAAACTTATGCCAAACACAATTTACCTTGGTTTGATGTCTATGATGAAACAATATCAGACATTGCCCCATCTCCCGAATTAAGTCAGGTTAAAAGTATTAAAGAGATGGATGCAGAAAAAGGCTTTCCCGCACAACAGGATGACAATTCCGTCGATCTTTCTCATAGTGAAAAAATCCAATACTTTATTGATAATTCCCATAAAGTTTCCGACGGCGATTGGTAATTACCTTGTCATCAATGCAGCCAAGATGAAGTATTTTTATTGGTTATTGTCCTAGCAAGCTTATTGCCATTTGATTTGCTTTCTCGATTAAGCTGGCAAACTCAATAGTTGTTAAATGACCTTTATCTACTACTTTTTTACCGTTAATAAAGCTATAGTCTACAGAATCGGTTTGACAGTAAATCAATGCTGAGACGGGATCTTGCTGTGTGCCGACGTATCCAGGCTTATCTAAATTTACCGCAATAAAATCTGCTGCCATTCCTGGTGCAAGATAGCCAATATCATCTCTCCCCAAAACCTTTGCACCGCCTCTAGTGGCAATATGCAGCGCATCGCGGGCAGTCATAACAGAAGCGTCTTCATCCTTAACACGGGCGAGTAAAAAAGCTTGGCGAGCTTCGTGGAATAAATTAGTAGCATCATTAGAAGCTGCCCCATCTACACCCAAGCCTACAGGAACGTTTTTGTTGAGCATCTTACGAATGGGTGCAATACCGCTAGCCAGACGCATATTACTACAGGGGCAATGTGCCACCCCCGTACCAGTTTGCCCGAATTTATCGATCGCCTTGTCGCTTAATTTTACACAGTGGGCGTGCCAAACATCATCCCCCAACCAGCCTACAGACTCAGCATAGTCTCCAGGAGTCAGCTTAAATTGAGATAGGCTGTATTCTACATCTCCTTTGTTCTCTGCTAAGTGGGTATGCAATCTCACTCCTTTATAACTCCGCGCCATTGCTGCTGACTCTTTCATCAAGTCTGTAGAGACAGAAAAGGGTGAACAGGGTGCAAGGACAATCCGCAACATGGAAAGGCGATCGCTATTATGATATTGTTCGATTAATCTTTGAGAATCTTTTAGAATATCCCCTTCTTTTTCCACCAAAGAATCTGGGGGCAAACCACCATTGCTTTCACCAACGCTCATACTGCCTCTGCTAGCATGAAACCTTAAGCCCACTTCTCCCACGCCTCTAATTTGCTCGTCTAGAGTGCAGTCATTGGGAAATAAATAGTGATGATCGCTGGCGGCAGTGCAGCCAGATAAGATTAACTCTGCTGCTGCCAATTGAGAACTATAGTACATCCCCTCGCCTGTCAGATTTGACCACAATGGGTAGTGAGCAGTAAGCCATTGAAATAGGTCGCCGTTCTGCCCTGCTGGGGTAACGCGGGTTAAGTTTTGGAAGAAGTGATGGTGGGTATTAACTAATCCTGGTAAGACTATGTGTCTATCTTGTAAATCTAAAACTTCGTCGGCAGTATCGGGTAATTCTTCTGTTGTCCCTACCTGTTCTATTATGTTATCTCTAACCAATAATGCACCTCGTCGAATTTCGCGACGTTCATCGTCCATTGTGACAAGAGTATGAATATTCTTAACCAAAAGTGTTGGCATAGTGGGTATGTAGAAATAGTTTCTGAAAACTCAACTTCAGTTTAGATTGTTGTGGCTTTTACTGTATACAGTATTCAATAAAATGATTAGAAAAAGTTCTGGAAATTACAAAATTTGCTAATCTTACATCTCCAGAGCTAATTTAAGAGACTTTCGAAGATATCTTTGATCGTATCTTTAAATACAATATCCTTTCCAATACTAAGATTAGATAACCTATATCAACTATAGTTATTGATTTTTAGGCGGAATGTACCAACGAAATGCAGAGTTCGTTTAAAAGAATTGCGATCGGCACAGCATTTTTTGTGTTGACGATTATAGTTGCGGTAATTGGTTATCTTCTTTACGGTTGGTCTTTGATGGAAGCCATCTACATGGTGGTTATTACTATTTTTGGGGTGGGCTATGGAGAAGTCAAGCCAATAGAAACCAACTCAGAAAGAATTTTTACCATCGCCTTAATTCTGGCAGGTACTTCGTCGGCGTTATACATAGTGGGAGGTTTTGTCCAGATGGTTGCAGGAGGGGAAATTAACCGTGCTTTTGATGCCCAGCGCAAACAAAATACGATCGCGGGTTTGAAAAATCATGTAATTATCTGTGGCTTTGGTAGGATTGCTCAAGTTATGGCAATACGTTTAGCTGAAACAGAACAGAAATTTATTATTATCGATAACGATAAAGAGCAAATTGCGATCGCCGAAGGACTTTGTTATTTAACTCAGGAAGGAGATGCGAGTGATGAAAATCTTCTGCAATCAGTTGGAATTGAACATGCTAGGGTTTTGGCAACCGTGTTGCCCAACGATGCGATTAATGTCTATATTGCCCTAACTGCTCGTGAATTAAACCCAGATTTACTAATTTTGGCTCGGGGTGAATTACCCAGCACAGAGAAGAAGCTTCGGCTAGCTGGGGCTAATCATGTCATTTCCCCCGCAGCGGTTAGTGGAGTCAGGATGGTAAATTTAATTACTCGTCCCAGCAGTACGGGCTTTCTAGAACAAAGAGATCAGCAAAATTCTCTAAATGATTTACTGGCGCAGATTGAAGTTCAAATTGATGAATTAACTCTTTCTGCTAACTCTCCTTTGGTGGGAAAAACTATCCGAGAACTGGAAATTAGAGGTAAAGGGGCATTCATTGTTGTGGCTTTGCGCCGTAGCGATGGATTACTCCTCGCTCATCCAGGCTCATCTTTAATTATGAACTGCGGTGACACCCTAATTGTTTTGGGACATCAGGAAGAATTACCCAAGTTTGCTCGCTACTATCAACTCAATCATTCTCTACATCCCCGAAGAAGTAGAGAAAAAATACTAAGATGATCGATCAACTTTGGATATTGCTCTGTGCAGGTTTAGTATTTCTAATGCAGGCAGGGTTTATGTGTCTGGAATCTGGCTTAACCCGCGCCAAAAATAATATTAACGTGGCGGTTAAAAATATTGCTGATTTTGGCATCTCCGCAGCTTTGTTTTGGACGTTTGGCTATGGCATCATGTTCGGCGTTTCCCAGGCTGGATGGTTTGGTACGAGCAATTTTTTTCTTTCAGCCCAGATGAGTCAGTCTTCAGAGATGACTGAATCTGGTTTTGCGCTTTCCTTTTTTCTCTATCAAGTAATGTTTTGCGGTACAGCTACAACAATTATCTCTGGTGCAGTAGCCGAACGTCTCAAGTTTAGTGCCTATGTAGTTATTATTATCTTAGTTTCGGGTATTATTTATCCTTTATTTGGTCATTGGGCTTGGAATGATGCAGGATGGCTCAAACAATTAGGCTTTGTTGATTTTGCTGGCAGCACCGTGGTTCATGCTCTCGGCGCATCAGTCAGCTTGGCAACATTGATTATTATTGGTTCGCGTCGGGGCAGATTTGATTCATCAGGTAAAGTAAATAAGATTCAGGGGACAAACTTACCCTTTGCTGTTTTGGGGGCGTTACTACTTTGGGTCGGCTGGCTCGGTTTCAATGGGGGAAGTACTTTTGCTCTCGATGACCGAGTTCCAGGGATTATCCTGAATACAGTAATAGCTGGGGTAGCAGGGATGCTTACTGCCATGATGTACAGCCAGTGGCGATATGGTCGTATCGAGGTAGAAGAGCTGATTAACGGTTCGATCGCTGGTCTGGTGGCAATTACCGCCTGCTGTAATTTGATGGTTACGCCCTTAGCCGTAATTGTGGGTGCGACAGGTGCAGTTGTCGCTCAGTTAGTTTCTCAAGGTTTAAAACGCTGGAGGGTTGATGATGCGGTTGATGCAGTAGCGATTCATGGCGGGGCAGGAATTTGGGGAACTCTTTGCGTGGCTTTATTTGGTCAGCTAGAGTTAATTGATACTGGCTTAAATCGGGTTACTCAGGTGGGAGTGCAGTTATTAGGCATTTTGGTTCTTTGTATTTGGGCATTTGGTAGTTCTTGGGTTTTGCTCAAGCTGTTTAATTCATTTTGTGAGCTGCGAGTATCTGCCGAAGCAGAAGAATTAGGTTTAAATGTCTCCGAACACCAGGCAAAAACCGATACCTATGAGTTATTTCAGGTAATGGATTTACAAGCCCGAACCCACGATCTTAGTTTGCGCGTCCCTGTTGAATCTTTTACCGAAAATGGACATATTGCCACCCGCTACAATCAAATGATGGATGCGTTGGAAAAAAATCACCAACAGTCTACCGAGTCTTTAGAGGAATTATATGCTGTCACCGCTACGATTATGGCTGCGGTAGAGAATAGCAAATTTTCGACTACTGATTTTGATAGTTTTGCCGAACGTTCTGATGAATTAGGCATTTTGGCAAGGGTTCTACAAGAGATTGTCGGCACAATTAATAGCCAAAAGCAGGAATTAAACAAGGTAGAAAAAAAATTACAGCGCTCTGCCGATCAGCAGCATCATTTAATCATTAAAGTTTTGCAGGATCGCTTTGGCGTAGTGCCTCAAGAAATTAGCGATCGCATTTATGCCGTTGATGAACTGGAGCATTTAGATAAGTTGCTCCATCAGGCAATTTCTACCGAAAGACTTAATGATTTTAGGTAATCTCAGAGTTCTCGAATGAATTTTTAGAGGTAAATATCACGCATTTAAAGAGATTGTTCTTATTTTGTTCGCAACAAACATTATTAATTATCAAAAAATAGCACTATAAGGTGACGTAATAAATTTATCCACTCTCTATAGCCTAGCAATCGGCAAAGTTACCAGTTATCCGATTGACTATTAGAT
>JBCBEA010000208.1:0-7031 GCA_038529195.1 Cyanobacteria bacterium J06600_6 | reverse complement strand
TATTCTAGTTGAAAGCCAGGTTTTGGGCGGGTTAGAGATTAGAGGCAAGGAATTAGGACACGAAACTCTATTCAAGGATGATTAAAAACTAACAACTAACAACTAATCAGATCCGACTTTTATTATTGTGCTTTCATCATTTTCTCAGGATACCTTGCCAAACTATGTGTAATACAGACAACAATATATAAAGAAATTGTTTATAAATTCAGCTGCTATTTCTAAACCAGTGCAAAGATTTTTGGATACGGCTTCTTTAAAAGTAAGATTGACTGTCGGCATTGCTGCGGTAACAGCCCTAGGTTTGGGAAGTCTGGCAGCTGGAACGAGTATCCGAATGCAGCAAATTCTGGTCTCTACCCACAAGGAGAACATGAAGTATATTGCCGAGCGTTTTCCTAAGGATGTGGCAATCTATAGTGAAATGATTCCTTTGGAACAGGGCGCACAGCGAGCGATTGATAGCCTTTCTACCCCTGATAAATTAATTTGGCTCGAAGGAAACGATCAGATAATTGCTCACTCTAAAAGCCTCAAAAGGCAGGGAGTAGGAGACATTTTATTATCGGTTGAACATGTACCCCTGATTCCTCAGATTAAAGACTTAAATGGCAGTTACTGGCTAATGTGCGCCACACCTCTAGAAGTAAGGGGTCAAGATTTGGGCAAGCTTTATTTAGCTCATGATATTACTCAAGATCGGGTTATGTTTTTGAATCTGGTCAGGAGTTTAGCGATTGCCACCGTAGTCTGGATCGCTGCCATCACGGCGATTATTGCGGTTTATATCCACCGTTCGATGCAGCCTTTAAAGAGAATTAGCCAGTTAACTGCAACTATTTCGGCAGACAAGCTAGATCAGGCGCACATTAATTTGGAGCGAGCGCCAGCTGAAGTCAAAGAACTAGCAGAAACGGTTGACCAAATGCTAGATAGGCTATCAGAGTCTTGGGAACACCAGCGAGAATTACTCAGCAACGTATCCCATGAATTGCGCACTCCTCTAACAATTATTTCTGGCTATATTCAGAGTATTTTGCGTCGAGGCGATAATTTATCGGAAATACAAACCGAAGCTCTAACTACCGCAGCATCGGAAGCGGATCGCACAGTTCAACTTCTACAGGATCTGCTCGATTTAGCTCGCTTAGACAGCAACAGGATGCAGTTCCAGAATGAGAATGTGCTGCTTAACGATCTGCTCGAAGAAGTCGTGGAAATGGCAAAACAGTATGGCGATCGCCAGATAGATTTAAAATTACCTCAAGATTTAATTGCAATTGAGGCAGATAATCATCGCTTAAAGCAGGTTTTGCTAAATTTAATTGACAATGCGATTAAATATTCAGAAGCAGGTACGCCAATCGCGATCAAACTGACCTTAAATCACCAACACGTTCAAATTTATGTATGCGATCGTGGTGTTGGCATTCCTTTACAGCAGCAGGGGCGTATTTTTGAACGTTTTTTTAGAGTTGACGAAGCTCGCAATCGGACTGGCGGAACAGGCTTGGGACTGTCAATTGTTAAAACCCTCACGGAAGGGATGGGCGGGACAATTTCCTTACGCTCCGAACCCAATCAGGGTAGTACCTTTACTCTGGCTTTTCCAATTCATCATAGTTAAAGCCAGTAGATATAGCTGTTTTAATTAATTTTCTCAGGCTCTAACTGAATCTTCAAGAAACGCTGATAGCTGATAGCTGATAGCTGATAGCTGATTACTGACACGCTGCTGGTAAATCATAATCAAAATCAGGTATGGGCACAAAATCATAGCCAAAGCCAGAACTATCTCCTGCCACGATTTTTACCAACTGTACCTTGCCCGCGCGATCACCTGTCGGTAAAAAGTTAATGTCTCCTGATGCACCTTCAGCAACAAAATCAGGATCTAATAAAGCTTGCTGCACTCCTGCTCTAGTTGGCTGTTCTTTAATTGCTGCACCTAAAGCCATCGTCGCATCATAGGCGAGAGCCGAACGCCAGTTAACTTTTCCACCCCAAAGACTTGTAGCTAAATTAGTAAAGCCAGTATCGGCATTTTTGACATCCCAAGGAACTGCCAACACCATATCGGTTACATTAGCTTGCCCAAGCTGAAGAGTGCGGGGTTTATATAAACTATCTCCTCCCAGTAAAGGCAATTTTCCCTGGTTCATTTGAGCCATAAGCAATGTTTTATCTAGGGTTTCTAGAGCATTCATCCCCGATGAGTTAGGAAAAAAGACGAGCGCTTCCGCCTGTTCCTGCTCTATTTTGGCTAAAGCATTAACAATATTAAAATTGGGCTGGCTAAAGTTGAACTCGGCAACAACCATACCCTCTTGTTCTTCCAGACTAGCCTTGAATACATCTCGCATTGAAGTACTGTAGCTACTAACAGAATTAAACAACACGGCTGCATTCGCAATTTTTACCTGCTCGATTAAATATGTTGCCAAAGCATTGCCCGACACGCAGTCACTCGATACGGTGCGAAACACATAGCTGCCTATATCTGAAAGCGCTACCGAACTGCTGGTAGGCGAAATAACCACTAATCCATCTGTTTGGTATATCTGAGCAGCTTCCAAGGTAACGTTACTCGAAAAATGTCCAATGACCCCTAAGATATCTAAATTTTGGCTAAATTTTCGGGCTAGTTGTTGAGCTAATTCTGGATTATTGCGATCGTTGGCGATAATTAATTTGATTGGTTGACCGTTGATGCCACCGCTACTATTGATTTGAAACTGCGCTTGGGCAGCACCCCGCAAAATTTCTCGTGCAGCGTTAATCTCCGAGTCTCCTGGTACGGGAACGGCAATATGATGGGCAGAATCTTCGCCGATACGGGCATTATTGAGATAAATCAGCGTTTCTGGATCGTTTCGCTGCTGTTCCAAGGCACTTGACCACAGGGATACGGCTTGCGAGTAGTTACCTTTGCGGTAAGCATCTGCCCCAGCTTGTTTTTGAGTCAGGGAATTAGAGCTTAAGAGGATTTCTTCTCCTTCACTAATTTTGTCTGCCATTGTTCCCTGAGGGATGTCAGAGTTAGAGCTTTCATCAATAGTCAGTTCCGACTGACAGCCAATGCCCAGTAAACCCAAGCTAATTATTAACAGAAAAAGACGTGCTCTTTTTAGTACCATCAGTCATTGCTAAACATACCTGTATTAATTGCTTATTATTAATGATGAAGGTCACTATTTCCAATAGTCATAAGCTGATTTGAGCTATCTTCTGAAGATATTTTTGAATCAATTTTAATTTCTGTTTTTGTGAACTCTGGTTTTGGTCTAATTCGCAAGAGAAAGTAACCTTTTGTATCTTGAGGTGACAAGCTGTACTTTGTCTCGGTAATGATGCACCAGCTCAGGGGCAGACTAGAGCGATCGTAAAGGGTAAAATAGATATCAAACTGCTCGATGATTTCAGGTTTGGTAACAATCGTTAGAGTCTGCTGTGGATCTAGATAGCTATAGGCAAAATGAGTTGCGGGTGCGCCTACGGGCAGATATTCGTTGCGGACAAAAGAGGCGGGGAGATAGTTACGAAGTTTGAGAACCGTGTAAATGTAATAGTGAAGAGCAGTATAAAACCAGTTCTTCTTATCGATTAGATTGTGATAATAGCTATTTATATCCTGAGGAACATTATAAGCTTCAACAAACGGCTGATCGTCTAATTTAATCTCAGGATAGTTAATGATCTCCGAGCGATTATAGTAGCGAACCCCCAAAGAATATTTGCCTGCAGGTAGCTCTATTGATTGCCAAGAACTATTAGGATCTGTCTGTTCGGATTCGAGACTAGTAACGGTTTTATATCCAGGAAAACTATAGACTACAGCAATCCAAGAACGAGCCGAATTATTAGCAATTTTAGTATTAATTGCAATTTCTTTTTGAACTTTAAAGGGTCCCAAAGTACCTATAACCGCATGGGTATTCCAGCGGGGTCCCTTTGTCATCATAACGGGCAGAATTAGAGGCGCATTAATCATTTTTTCAGATAATACTCGCCACTGCTTCGCCTTACTCTTATTCAGCGCTAGATAAACCGTAAATAGAATCCCGATCGCCAGCTTAACAACTTTATTAAACACCCAAGACAGCAACGAAGCAGGAATCTCCCACAGTAACCAGATTTTATCCATCAATTTACAGGCGATCGCGCTTTGACAAGATTTATATTTAAAACCTTACACCTAAATTAGTCTTTAGTTTTTAGCTTTTAGCTCATTAGAAAAATCTTGTAACTTACCAAAAGCATATGCACCCATTAATGCACCCCAGGTTCCCTTACCCGTTGCGGGATCTATACCCTTGTCATAGGTCAACAGTTCCTCCGCAGAAGCTTTAAAACCTAGAAAGACCTGAAAACTAGTTCCTTGATAATTAACCGTACAGGGTTCTGTAGTTACTGGAGCTGTTTCAAAACAGTATGCTCCAGCAGCTAATTTTTGTGTCGCTACCCTCAGGGTGCAGTTGGGTAAAAATTCAATTTTGTCTGGGGTAATTTGCCCGATTAAACTTGGATCTTGCCCCGCGCCTTTCCCCGTCGCCAGATCTTTAAACATATAAAATTCCACCTCAATCTGTTCTCGCTGGCGCAAACGCAAAATACGTGGACGATAGGGTTGATCTAGCTTCAGAATATTTGCCTGCTCTGCAAATAGGGTAATACTATCTGCTGTAAAAATCGGAACAGGTCGTATCCAAAGGCGTAAATTGACGTACCAAGCAGGCTGTTCTGCTGCTTGAGGCTGATTGCTAAACTCTCCTGCTAGATAGGTTGCTAAAGCAGTCAATTGAGGCGAAAAATTCATTTATGATCAGCAGTTATTAATCCTAATTATCTTAGAACATTCGAGATTAGGATGAATTGGGACTGGGCTTAATGATAATCTTGACTAAGAGTATCTTTACAAAAATTTAAGAGTTGGCTCTAATCTGCAATTCCTAAATATTTTATTCTTTAAAATCACTTATTAATCAATGTCACAATTAGAACGCTTGATCGATCTCGCTGAAGACGAGCTAGCTGTATACAGCACTGATGCCCGCAAAATTGAAAAGCTGCGTCGTAAAATTGGTTTATCTTTAAACGCTAGACAGCAAAAAGAAGTTAAAGAAGAACTGCTGGAAGTTATACCGACTGGTTTCTTTGGCAAGCTGATTGAAGAACAGCGTCAAACCGTAGCCTTACCTTTTTGGGGTATTGCTGGTTTGGGTCTATTATTTGGGATCTCCTTCCAGCAGCCTGCTGATTTTTTAGCGCCAGCAGCCTGTATTCCGATCGCAATTAATATTCAAAAATGGGGCTGGAACTTGCAGGCAAAAAGAATCCTGCTCAAAACCCTAGAAGAAATGGAAGCTCGTATGAAGCAACCAGCTAAAGAATAGACTTTTTGCCCCAATCATTATTTCAACCTAATACTGACAAACGTCTGACAAAATTTCTACTTGAGTTGAGGTTTCTGGCTGTTCTGAACTGCAGAATTCGGCTAATTCCTCGCTCAATTCTTCAAGCTCTTGACTAACCTGTTGGACTTCTTTGCTGATCTCTTTTACACCATTACCTTCAAGTTCTTCAGCAATATCATTTAATCCTTCTTCCGAGATATCGACACACTTTCCTTCAACCCGAATATAAGTTTCGTAAGGGCAGCTATTTTCTGCTTTAACGTAGTGATTTACAAACAGGGGCAAACACAAGGCGATTAACGGTAGCGTAATCCTAATTTGATTAACTCTTTCTTTTGTAGCCATAATTCAACCTCAACCAAGTAGTAATATACATGTGTTATGTATTGCCCTTACTTTGGTCTATTTTTAGCTATTTTGCCTCGATCTCAATCACAGTTGGTGGTGATTTTTTAAAGTTCTCGATAGATAATGATCGCTTTAGAAATTTGGATAGAGGCAGTCAGTCTTGATCAATTAAACGAAATGTCAGACTGATTCTTGCTGCTGCTGCTTGCTGTTTGGGAATAGTGTGTAGCCAACTCTCTTGGATATCATTATCCATATATAAAAGAGAGCCATTGTTTAATAGATATTTATACTTGATTGCTGGCTCTAGTTTGTGGCGATAGGCAATGGAGCATTCCGCACCTAAAGATACAATTACCACTCCTGTTCCTGGCTTTAATTCTGCTGAGTTGTCAGAATGGTAGCCCATTTTTGAATTGCCATCGAGATAATAATTCAAAAGACAATTATTGGGCATAAAACCAATTTCCTGACTAATTTTTTCGCAAAGAAATATAAGCTCATCCAACATTTCTGTTTGGGGATAAGTCATCCCAGAGTAGTTATATGCCACTCCAAAACTAGCTGTTTTTCTGCTTTTTAATCGTTCATCCCATACCACACACTGTTTCAATCGCTCGAAGAGTAGATCTGGGCGCTCCACAAAATTATAGACTAATTTAATCTGTGGCTCTAGATTCATTTTCTGTAGTATTTTTCGGTCAATCAAGGAACATTAATTATTGAATAAAGCGATCGCCTTTACTTCTTAAAAATCTAGAAGGCGATCGCAATGTAAAACTATTTCTTAAAACTATTTCAACAGGGCTTCTCCACGACGAAATAGCTCGCGGGCATAATCTGTCCAAGTACCCTGTCCCCAATAGCGGAAACAGCTTGTTTCGACCAGCAGCACATATAGTAGTGCTTCTTGATAGGCTTTGGTTTTAGTTATTTCAGGATCTTGAGCCACTAAAGCATCATATTTTTGGTGGAACATGGCGCTTAGTTGATTCATGGGTTCTAGCACGTTTTCATAACCTTTAACCCAGCTAAGATCGTCAGTCCAAGATGCTCCATCCATATGAAACTGATGGTCTGTCTCCTGTAAATGAGCGATCGCCTGCTCGACTTTAGCGGGGGTAGCCGTATTGGGATCTACCTGTTGCCAAATTTTGTGCTGTCCCACCGCTTGACAGACAGGATAATCATTGGGGTTTACTCCTGCAGCTTCGATCAGTTCAATATATTCTGTGCCGTTAAAACCAACAACGTCTGGGTTATTTTGCA
>JBCBEA010000207.1:0-7049 GCA_038529195.1 Cyanobacteria bacterium J06600_6 | reverse complement strand
TTGCGGTGTAATCTGCTTCACTAAAACTAAAAACCCATCATTTTTATTGATGAAGCGGTCTTATCGTTATGATTTTACCTTTTCCATAAAATGTCCTGTAGGAATAGCACAAACGCCAAGCGTTCGATCGCCAGATCGAGGCTATCCAAGTCAAAATAAATAAATTTAATTCATAATTCAAATGTTTAGTTCGCTGGGAAGCTCAAAACTGCCGTCAGCATTACAGGGAAAGGAGATTGCCTTAATAACAGCATCAAGGAGCAATACACCATAACAGTGAGGATATAATTCTATACCCCCTTCTAGATTTTCCTCAACTAGACAATCCTTTATTTTAGATGAATTAATCACTAATATAACAAGTCCGCTTTGCTCTCGATAAAAACGATGAGCTACTGTCAAGAGTTGATGACGATAAGAAAGATGAATGAATTTGTCATTAGCGAAATTTTCAGGTTCATAGTGTCCCTGACGTTGGGCAGCTTGCCATTGAGACGCAGAAGTAATGTGATAGGTTGTTTGGCTCAAGATAACTCACCATGAATATGGACTATTATCTCTCTGTAGCTACCCCGTTGGCGATGTTCCCAAAGATATATTCCCTGCCAAGTACCCAAAACGAGTCTACTTCCCGAAACAGGAATATGTTCGGAAGTATTGGTTAAAGCAGAGCGAATATGTGCGGGCATGTCGTCTAGCCCTTCAGCGCGATGTATATAGCGATTCGGATCTTCGGGTACTAATTGGGCAAAGAAATTCTCTAAATCGACTAAGACATCAGGATCGGCATTTTCCTGAATTAACAAAGAAGCAGAGGTATGACGGACAAAGACGGTACACAGACCAGTAACCACCTGAGATTTAGCGACAGCCTGCTCTATCTGGCGGGTAATTTTGTGTAGGGATTTGCCTGTAGTTTTGACCTTTAAAGCTATTTGGTGATGCTGCATGGGAAGCACTGATGATTGAGTAAGTAGAATGGTCAATTGTACTACTCGTACTAATCCAGTTGCTAATTATTTGCTGACTCAGATGGTTTTTTCGCATTCGGGCGATCGCGATCGCCCTGACCTCGGCTACCGTTGTTGTCAGGTTTTTTGATCGTGTTGGCAGCATTTTTCTTCGCTTCTGCTTCTAGCTCTGCCAGGGTAGGATTGAGGTTGCAGCGTATAAATAAGTGCTTGATCACCTTTTGTTCTTCATCAGGTAGGGCAAACCACCAGGGGAGATGACCCTCGGGCGCAACATTTGGTTCAAAATCTAGCTGATCGTAGAGTAGGTAGCCGCTACCGCTGCTGACTTCGCCCTGTTTCCAACCCACTTGAGTTGCAAAACGTCGCCAAGTTTGAGTGGAAAAGTCGCCATCTTGATTAACATTCTGCCAAACTTTTTGCTGGGGACTGAAGCCGAATTGGTCATCGCTATATTTTTTCCAGAGATAGTCTATGGTTCGCACATCTGGACAAGAATATTCAGCAATAGTTTTTAGCTCAATAAAGGTAGTTTTTTTATTGTTTTTCGCCGACTTAACAATTTGCTCAACTAGACGATAAGTATGAATATCTGCTTCTGACCACTGCTCGGCTTTTAAAAGATTACGTAGCTTTGTATAGTCGATCCCTGTTTTCGGAGAGACAAGAGCAATCTTTCTGGTGACGGTAGGGACGGAAATTTCTTCGAGTTCTACCGGTTCTGGTTCTGGTTCTGGTTCTGGTTCGGACTTAGCCACCTCTGCTTGTGGAGTGCTAGTTTTGGCAATCTCTACGGACTCAGTTTCGGGTTCAGCTTCAGATTTTGAATCAGGTTCTGGTTTGCTAACTTCCGCCTCTGGTTCGGGGGAGAAAGTTGGCACAGAAGATATATTTTCTGAGTCTAAAGGCTTTGACTTAGGACTCTTTTGAACCTGTGGTTCGGGAGTTTTTACCGTTGAAATCTCTGGCTCGGGTTGAGGTTCTGGTTTTGCTTCGGGCTGTTCAACAATAATCTCGGGAACTGGTTCAGATTCTCCAACCGCACTAGCTGGTGGTGTTGATGCTGTCGGTTCAGGAGCAGAATTTAATTTGGCGATCGCCTGCTGATAGGTAGCGATGGGAATTGCATAGTTAGAAGTCCCTCCAGAAAGAGCATGAACGTTTGCTTCGCCATGAACTCCAATTAGTAAACCATCACGATTAAAAACAGGACCTCCACTCATCCCCGGAAAAGCTTCCCCACTATAGATGAGGGAATAGCCATTTTCTGTCGCTTTGGGCAGAATGCCAACCATGTTTGCCGTAAAGAAACGATAGTAGCGATTATCTTCTCGACGCAGTTCGCCTGGATAACCTGCAAAATAAATAATTTGCCCTTCGCTGACGCTGCTAGAGTCTCCTAGTTCAGCTGTTTGATAGTATTGTGAGGTCTGGAACTTAAATACGGCTAAATCTAATCCCGGCAACTGTTGAATGCTAGCTGGAATCACTTCATGTTTTCGCCCATCAATTGTCTGTACCGTATAGCCACCTTCGTTCTTCATGACGTGCCAGTTCGTCAACACGGTATAGGTATCGCCATTCTTTTCCAAGATCGAGCCAGAACCAACGCTAGCACCGTCAATGCGGACGATAATTTGTTTGGCGCGTAGATTGACATCTACCGGGGAAAGAGCCTGAGCTAGCGGGGTCAAACTGGGTGGTATTTGTGGTGTAGCGATCGCCGAAAATAATAGACTAGACGCAAAGACTCCACTCACCGCCCCCGTAAGTGTTAATTGGGTAATTTTGCTGGTAAATTTCATATTATTTAACTCCGAGCGAGTCTAACTACAAATATAATTAATAATTAGCGTTGCTAATCTTATTGACCTTGATATTTGGTCGAAGTTTGCCAAAAACTAGATTGAATTTCGTTATGAGAACTATTATTAACTATTTTATTGATTTGTTAATCGATCTGACAGCGGGATCGGGATTTTAGTTTCCGAGAAAATATCAAAAGTTATCTTTCTCCTGACTTATTGTTAAACAAGTCAGTTTAATAGTTCCCGCTAGTAGGACAGAAAATTAAGTGTAAGCATAATTAATTTAATGATCCCACCTCCCTAATTTCATACTACGGAAATATTTTTTCTAGCTTCTGTCTTCTTACCGTTTCTTCCCAACTACTTATCACCTCTGGGCTGAGAAATGGGCGCAAACACTTTTAGACTTTGAGGCAGGCAGTTTATTTCTAGGGGAGTATTACCAATAATTTCGCCATCTAGCACTACTTTTTGGGCTGGTTGAGCCGAAATCTTCACTTTTGGCGATCGCAAATGAACTATATTATCCAACTCCGCATTAGTGCGAATCAGGGCAGCACCCAACATGCTCAAGATTGTGGTTACCGCCTGCACTTTATTGTCAACAGTAGCGATCGTAATATCCAGTAGACCATCATCCGCAACTACCTCTCCAATGCCCTGGGCTAAAACTGAAGTAGGCGGTGCTGCGTTAGCAATCGTAATTGCTCCAGCTTGAAAGGTACGGATTTCTCCCCCAATTTCAATTTCCGCTTCAAATAAATTTTGTTCGTCTAGCTGTTGCCAGCCCGCCATCAAATAAGCCAGAGAACCCCAGCGATTTTTTGCCTCGCGATCGGCTTTTTCAATCGTTTCTGCTTCGTAGCCAATACCTGCTAACAGAACTAGGGGGCGATCATTACATCTGGCAGCATCAATGGTGCGAGTTTTACCAGCCAAAATAATCTCACAGGCTCGTCGAAGGGGGTTGATTTGCTGAGTGATGCCCAACGCCATCCCAAAGGCATTAGCTGTTCCCCTGGGAATAATTCCTAAAGGAATACCCGTGCCAATAACTGCTCCTGCCACGGCAGATACCGTACCGTCTCCTCCAGAAGCAATAATTATGTCTGCCTCCTGGGCGATCGCCTGCTCTGCCAGTTCCTGCGGGTCAATGTCAGGGCTGGTTAAATGAACTTCTAAATGTAGGTGCGGTTCTAGAGCTTGTTTAATAAATTCCAGGTCTTGTTCGCCGTTCCCACCGCCTGAAACAGGATTGAAAATCAGGTGGGCAACCATACTTTGGGCAAAACTTTCGGCGATCGCTTCTGCCGTACCAAGGTTGGTAGCTAAGGGAACTAGATGTAAATTGCAGATCCGTAAGAGCGCCTGGATATCTGGTTCGTGGGGTTGAGCGTTGAGAGGGTCGATCAGAAAGATTACGGCTATGACCTCTCCTGCTACGACTTTGGCTGCGATTTGTGTGTCTCCCCCCAATTTCCCCGATGCAAGAGATTCTACTTTTAATTTAGTAGCATCTTGAATTCTCTTACCTGTCGTCCCCGTGGCAATTAGATGATAGCGAGACAGCAATGGTTGATGCCTGATCGCAAAATCCACCATCTCATCTTTTTTCTCATCGTGAGCAATTAGAGCAATTGTTCTAGCCATAGTGTTGAATAAGCAATGCTTATATTGAAAAGAAAAATAGTTAAGTCAGTTCGGTCGAAGTTCGGTTTTAAAGGTTAAAACATGGTAAACCCTGGTAGATAGATGCGTTAAAATCATTTGTACGAACTCTGACGCGCGAATTAATAAAGCAATAATCTGAGCTTGTGTATTGTTTCGACCTAATCTGTCGAGTAGATAACAATATAACGTAAGAGGTAAATTTACTAATAAAACTATGGATTCACCAATTCAGCCAGCACAGGCAGTACAAGCTCCCTATGGTAGAGGAGGCGGAGGCAACTATCGTACTCCACCACCAGATTTACCTTCTCTGCTACTAAAAGAGCGCATTGTTTATTTTGGGCTACCCCTAATCTCGACGGACGAGAATAAGGCTCGACTAGGAATAGATGTCACTGAGCTACTTGTAGCGCAGCTGCTATATTTGCAGTTTGACGACCCCGAAAAGCCAATCACTATGTATGTTAACTCTCCTGGTTCTTTGGGCTATGGGTATGAAACAGAGGCTTTTGCTATTTGCGACACGATGGCACATATCAAGCCCCCAATTCATACGATCTGTATTGGTCAGGCAATGGGAACGGCAGCGATGATTCTCTCTTCAGGAGCAAAAGGTTATCGTGCTAGTTTGCCTAACGGCTCGATTATCCTGCATCAAAACTATGGCGGGACTCAAGGACAGGCGACGGATATTCAGATTCGTGCCAAAGAAGTTTTAACTAACAAACGTACTACCCTGGAAATTTTTAGTCAGAACACGGGTCAAAGCATCGAAAAGCTAGAAAAAGATACCGATCGCATGTTCTATATGACTCCCCAGGAAGCGAAGGAGTATGGCTTAATTGATAAGGTTTTAGAAAGTGCCAAAGATCTGCCAACCCCCGTCCCCGCCCTAACTTAATTAACAAATACAATTAACAATTGAGGTAATCAAACTTTATGCCCATTGGTACTCCCAAAGTTCCCTATCAACTTCCTGGTCAACAGTACAGTGAGTGGATTAGTATCTATACTCGCCTGAGTCTAGAGCGCATTATTTTCTTGGGAAGATCTGTTGATGACATGATGGCAAATAACATTATTGCCTATCTGCTTTATTTAGATTCCGAAGATCCAGGTAAGCCGATCTATCTCTACATCAACTCCCCTGGTGGTTCAGTCAGTGCTGGTTTAGCTATTTATGACACCATGCGTCATATCAAATCAGAAGTAATTACTATCTGCGTTGGTTTAGCAGCTTCCATGGGCGCATTCTTACTCTGTGGTGGAACCAAAGGCAAACGCCTAGCCTTACCCCACTCCCGTATTATGATCCACCAACCCCTGGGCGGAATGCGAGGACGTAATCAGGCAACCGACATTAGCATTCAGGCAAAAGAAATTTTGCGTCTGCGCGATCAGCTAAATCAAATGATGGCGGATAATACGGGGCAAACTGTGGAAAAAATCATGAAAGATACCGATCGCGATTATTTCCTTTCTGCTCATGAAGCAATGGAATATGGTTTGATCGATCAGGTAATTGAAGAAAAACCCCACCCTGTATCTTAGATCTTTTAATTATCAATAATACTTTGAATATTTTGACTGGTTGGTTCATTGAGCTAGCCAGTTTTTTCATGAGAAATTATTTACCTTTTCTCCTTTTACCCTTTACCTTTTACCTACGAACAAATAACTCATCTATTTCCCGCGATCGCTTAACGTACGATCCAAATGCCCAACATTTTGTTAACTATTAAGGTTCTCACCTAGTTAGATGTGTGAAAATTAGAGGTAATCATCGAATAATATAACCAGGTTTTATACTGCGATCGCCCATGAATAGTAATCTACCCGTAGCGTATATTTCTGCTTTACTCGCAATTTTGGTTTTTGCTGCCATCTATATCCTGCGAGAAGTGGTTAGAACCCGCAAGCAAGAAAGCACTTTTTCCCGTCTACAAAGCAAGCTAAAAAAAGAAAAAGGCACTGCTGAAGAATATTATGAGTTGGGCAGCCTCTACTTAGACAAAAAGCTGTTTGTACAGTCAATTACTTTACTACAGAAGGCTCTCAAAGCAGACAAAAAGTTGCCTGCTGAGAATAAAGCTCTAATTCACAATGCGATGGGCTATGCTTACTTTGCTCAGGAGCAGTATGACATTGCCATTAGACAATACAAAGAAGCTCTCAAGTTTTATCCTGAATATGTAATTGCTAATAACAATCTGGCTAATGTTTACGAGAAAAAACAGATGATTGTCAAAGCAGTAGAAACATACCGCGAAGCTTTAAAATACGACCCTGAAAATAAAACAGCACTACAAAGAGTTACATCTTTAGAGAAGCGTCTCGTACCTTCTGCATCCAAGTAAATATTGTTTAGATATAACCTTAGTTTCTGAGAAAAAGCATTTCTATCGCGATCTCACATCAAATTTACTTAAATTTAACAGAGTACGATCGCGATCATTGCCTCAAAAATATTTTTAGGAGATTGCACCATATGGCTGATATTGTTCGAATTATTCTCTCAATCTTCATTCCGCCCCTGGGAGTATTTCTTCAGGTTGGCATCGGTAAGGATTTTTGGATTAACATTCTATTGACTTTGTTT
>JBCBEA010000206.1:0-7049 GCA_038529195.1 Cyanobacteria bacterium J06600_6 | reverse complement strand
TAAGCTTTAGCTAGTTTGCTGATATCTGAGCCATATGATCATATACAGTAATGCCTGTAGCTTGAACCTAAAACCTATTTAAGGGAGAGCAAGCTAAGGTTATATAAAAAGCAGAGATTTTTAATCGCTCTTTTTACATAATAAAAAACCTGTTCTTCAGAATAGGAAAATCTAAATCTAAAATCTATTGCCCTGAGAGGAGAATCCTCATGACAATCAGTCCTCAAAAAGACGAGGCGAAAGTCAAGGTAACAGTCGATGTAGATCCAGTCCCTACCTCTTTCGAGAAATGGGGCAAGCCAGGTCATTTTGACCGAACTTTAGCCAGGGGTCCAAAAACAACTACCTGGATCTGGAATCTTCACGCTGATGCCCATGATTTTGACAGTCATACCAGTGACTTAGAAGATATTTCGCGTAAAATTTTCAGCGCTCACTTTGGTCATTTAGCAGTTGTCTTTGTTTGGTTGAGCGGAATGTATTTCCACGGCGCTCGCTTTTCCAATTATGAAGCTTGGCTTCTCGACCCTACTGTAATTAAACCTAGTGCGCAGGTAGTTTGGCCAATTGTTGGTCAAGATATCCTTAATGCCGATGTTGGTGGCGGTTTCCACGGAATCCAAATCACTTCGGGATTCTTTTATCTTTGGAGAGCCTCAGGTTTCACTAATAGCTTCCAGCTTTATTGCACAGCTATCGGTGGACTAGTAATGGCGGCTCTAATGATCTTTGCTGGCTGGTTTCATTACCATAAGAAAGCACCCAAACTAGAATGGTTCCAAAACGTGGAATCCATGATGAACCATCATTTGTCTGGTTTATTGGGCTTGGGTTCGTTGGGTTGGGCTGGTCACCAGATTCACGTATCTTTACCAGTAAACAAACTGTTAGATGCGGGAGTTGCTCCAGCAGACATTCCCCTGCCTCACGAGTTCATTTTGAACTCTGCCAAAATGGCGGAATTATATCCAAGTTTTGCCGAAGGGTTAAGACCTTTCTTCACGCTTAACTGGGGGGTATATTCTGACTTTTTGACCTTTAAAGGTGGTTTGAATCCAACTACGGGTGGTTTGTGGTTATCTGATACAGCGCACCATCATTTGGCGATTGCCGTACTGTTTATTATTGCTGGTCATATGTACCGTACCAACTTTGGTATTGGTCACAGCATGAAAGAAATTTTAGACGGACACAAAGGAGATCCGCTGCTGTTTGGTGGAGAAGGTCATAGAGGTCTATATGAAATCTTGACTACTTCTTGGCACGCTCAGTTAGCAGTTAACCTAGCAATGCTTGGTTCTCTAACAATTATCGTGGCGCAGCACATGTACGCTATGCCTCCATATCCTTACATGGCGATCGACTATGGTACTCAGATATCATTGTTTACTCACCATATGTGGATTGGTGCATTCTGTATTGTCGGTGCAGGCGCTCACGCAGCAATTTATATGGTGCGTGACTACGATCCAGCGAAGAATGTAAACAACGTTGTTGACCGCGTTTTACGAGTTCGCGATGCAATTATTTCTCACCTCAACTGGGTCTGTATTTTCCTAGGCTTCCATAGCTTTGGTCTATATATCCATAACGACACCATGAGAGCATTGGGTCGTCCCCAAGATATGTTCTCAGATACGGCGATTCAACTGCAGCCAATTTTTGCTCAGTGGATTCAAGGTATTCATACCGCAGCTCCTGGAACGACTGCTCCAACAGCAGTAGAAACAGTTAGCCATGCCTTTGGTGGTGGTGTTGTTGCAGTAGGTGGCAAAGTAGCAATGATGCCTATTTCTTTAGGTACTGCTGACTTTATGGTTCATCATATTCATGCTTTTACCATCCATGTAACTGCATTGATTCTGCTCAAGGGTGTGCTTTATGCCCGCAGTTCTCGTTTAATTCCAGATAAAGGTAATTTGGGTTTCCGCTTTCCTTGTGACGGACCTGGTCGTGGTGGTACTTGTCAAGTATCAGCATGGGATCATGTTTTCCTAGGTCTATTCTGGATGTACAACTCAATCTCTGTTGTAATTTTCCACTTTAGTTGGAAAATGCAGTCAGATGTCTGGGGAACAGTATCTCCTGACGGCAGCGTATCTCACGTGACCGCAGGTAACTTTGCCCAGAGTGCTATTTGTATTAACGGTTGGCTGCGTGATTTCTTGTGGGCGCAAGCTTCTCAGGTTATCAACACTTACGGTTCGGCTCTATCTGCTTACGGGATTATGTTCCTAGCAGGTCACTTCATCTTTGCCTTCAGCTTAATGTTCCTCTTTAGTGGACGTGGCTACTGGCAAGAATTGATTGAGTCTATCGTTTGGGCACACAACAAACTGAAGGTAGCTCCAGCTATTCAGCCTCGTGCATTGAGTATTACTCAAGGTCGTGCAGTTGGTGTAGCTCACTACTTATTAGGAGGAATTGTTACCACATGGGCATTCTTCTTAGCTAGAACGCTATCGTTGTAGCCATTCTTAATTAGGGTGATGTCAATCTTACAAAGTAACTTAATTTGTCTTGTGAGATTGGCAAAACCAAGTCGCGATTTAAAACTTCGGTTGATAACTAATCGCAGTAAAGAAAATTCAACGGTAGCTAGTTAGAAAAATCTAATCTAGCGGGCTGAATCAGCAAACCGTGTTTTAACAAAATTACTATCCAATTATATTGACGATAGTAAAAAGCCAGAAATGAGCGACAGATAAGGAAACTTAGCCAAACTCATTTTCAACCTTTACAGGAGAATTCTACCCATTACCTATGGCAACTAAATTTCCAAAATTTAGCCAGGATCTCGCCCAAGACCCGACTACTCGTCGGATCTGGTACGGAATTGCCACTGCTCATGACTTTGAGCTACATGATGGTATGACTGAGGAGAATCTTTACCAAAAGATTTTTGCTTCGCATTTTGGTCATATCGCCATTATCTTCTTGTGGACTTCCGGCACTCTGTTCCACGTTGCTTGGCAAGGTAACTTTGAACAGTGGATTCAAGATCCTCTAAACATTAGCCCAATTGCCCATGCAATTTGGGATCCTCACTTTGGAGAAGGCGCAATTGATGCCTTTACTCAAGGTGGCGCTTCTAGCCCAGTCAATATTGCCTACTCTGGTGTTTACCACTGGTTCTACACCATTGGTATGACTAGTAATCAAGAACTATATCAAGGATCGATCTTCCTACTGATTCTTTCCTCTGTGTTCTTGTTTGCTGGCTGGTTGCATTTGCAACCAAAATTCCGTCCTAGCCTAGCTTGGTTCAAAAACGCCGAGTCTCGCCTCAACCACCACCTAGCTGGTTTGTTTGGGGTTAGTTCTTTGGCTTGGACTGGACACCTAGTACACGTTGCTATCCCCGAATCTCGCGGACAGCATGTAGGTTGGGATAACTTCCTCTCTACTCCACCCCATCCCGCAGGCTTAGGACCATTCTTCAGCCTCAACTGGGGTGTGTATGCTCAGAATCCCGATACTGCTGGTCATGTATTTGGTACTTCTGAGGGAGCAGGAACGGCTATCTTAACTTTCTTAGGTGGTTTCCATCCTCAAACTGAGTCTCTTTGGTTGACAGACATTGCTCATCACCACTTGGCGATCGCAGTTATATTCATCATTGCTGGGCACATGTACAAGACCAACTTCGGTATTGGTCACGACATGAGAGAGATTCTTAACACTCACAAGCCACCTCAAGGTGGACTGGGTGAAGGACACAAAGGTCTGTACGATACTTTGAATAACTCCCTACACTTCCAGCTAGCTTTGGCTCTGGCAAGTTTGGGTACGGTTACTTCTTTAGTAGCGCAGCACATGTACTCCTTGCCGTCCTACGCATTTATTGCTCGGGACTATACAACTCAAGCAGCTTTATATACTCATCACCAATATATTGCTGGATTCTTGATGGTTGGTGCGTTTGCTCACGGTGCGATCTTCTTAGTTAGAGATTACGATCCCGAAGCTAACAAAGACAACGTATTAGCCAGAGCTTTGCAGCACAAAGAAGCGATTATCTCCCACCTAAGTTGGGTGTCTCTCTTCCTTGGTTTCCATACCTTGAGTCTGTATGTACACAATGACGTAGTCGTAGCTTTTGGTACTCCTGAGAAGCAAATCTTGATCGAACCTGTGTTCGCACAATTTGTTCAAGCATCTTCTGGTAAAGCTCTCTACGGCATGGATGTCTTGCTTTCTAGTTCTGATAGTTTGGCTCAAACTGGCGCAGCTTGGCTGCCTGGTTGGCTAGATGCGATCAACAGTGGCACAAACTCCTTATTCCTAACTATTGGACCTGGAGATTTCTTAGTCCACCACGCGATCGCACTTGGACTACACACCACAGTTCTAATCCTGGTTAAAGGTGCATTAGACGCTCGTGGTTCAAAACTAATGCCCGACAAAAAAGACTTCGGTTTTGCCTTCCCTTGTGATGGCCCAGGTCGTGGCGGTACTTGCGATATCTCAGCTTGGGATTCCTTCTACCTCGCGATGTTCTGGATGCTCAACACCCTGGGCTGGTTAACTTTCTACTGGCATTGGAAGCACCTTGGTGTCTGGCAGGGTAACGTTGCTCAGTTCAACGAAAACTCTACTTACCTGATGGGTTGGTTCCGCGACTATCTCTGGGCAAACTCTGCTCAATTGATTAACGGCTATAACCCTTACGGTGTTAATAACCTTTCTGTTTGGGCTTGGATGTTCCTATTCGGACACCTAGTTTGGGCAACTGGTTTCATGTTCCTCATCTCTTGGCGTGGATATTGGCAAGAGCTGATCGAAACAATCGTTTGGGCGCATGAGCGTACTCCTCTAGCGAACTTAGTTCGCTGGAAAGACAAGCCCGTTGCTATGTCCATCGTTCAAGGTCGCGTCATCGGTCTTGCTCACTTCACGGTGGGTTACGTCCTGACCTATGCCGCCTTCCTGATTGCCTCGACCGCTGGTAAGTTCGGCTAGTAGTAGCTAAGACTTATTAGGTCGTTGACCAATCAATCCCTCATCTTCGGATGGGGGATTTTTTGTTTATTTTGTGATCTTATAGTCTTGCTATGTTTAATAACACGAGTTCTAAATAAGAAAAAGAGCAGAAAGCATGCTGATAAAAAACTACTCTATTCAGTAAATCTGCTCTATACATAGTTTGTAATAATTATTTTGCCCCATAGATTAGACCGCGCACATAGCAATTTTATGGTGAATTTATTGAGTGAGCGAATTGCCTGTTGTCACTTTTCTAAAAAGACCTCGACTGCAATTGATAAGTTTTCTGTGCTTTATTCTGCTTGAACAAAACTCGCGTTGATAAATTCTGCAATCTCTTCAGGAGAATCACCCTCAACAGGCTGATGGTAGTTCTTAACTATTATTTTTTTCGCTTCCTCTTTAGAGACTTTATGGAGTTTCTCATAAGCTGCCACGACATCTCTTAGATCTATTGGAGGGTATATGCTGAACATTAGAATAAAAATATCCTCAATTTTTTAGTACGATCGTAATACAAAAGTATTTTGTGCGCCTATAATAGCCAATAAAAAATCCTTCACTTAGGAAGGATAGATCTATAAACTTAATAGTGAACGGAAAAATTTAAGCCTGTACTTCTTGTCTCGCTAGTAACACAGGACAGGGGGCTTTAATCCGCACATAATCAGATAGAGAGCTGCCTAATAATCGTTCGATGTCAGGCAAGCTTTTAGCCACAGAAGGACGGCGTTCGGGCGAACCCAACACTAACAAGTCTATGTTTCTCGCTTCAGCAAGGCTACAGATTTTTTGCGCGGGTCTACCACCCGTAACTAAACAGCGATAGTCTAAACCCATGCGTTTTACTTTGGCGATCGCAGGAGCAAGAATTGGATTAGTTTCCATATCTTCCTTCGATAGATTCAAATTTGGATCTAAATCGGGATTGACCCTCGTTAGGAATATTTCTGCATCCTTGTAATCCCTGAGCAATGCCAGGGTAGTGTCTAAGGCATAATTAGCAGCGGGAGACTTATCGATCGCCACCATGACTCGCTTAAGCTTTTTGACATAAAGATCGTCTTTGACTAGCAGCATTGATCGATCAGTCAGCTGAAATACATACTGACTAACTGAATTGCTTAAAATCGACTGAAGTTTACCCAAGCCGCGCGAACCCATAATAATCAGGTCAGCATCTACATCTTTTGCCACCTTGAGGACAGTAGTTTTTGGATCTCCCTCTTCAACCTTGCAGCTAGTCTCATCACAGTTTGTTCCTAAGCGAGAAGCTAGCTCATTGATTTTTATCTCAGCATCTTGTTGAGCTGCAGATTCTTCTTGAGTCGTTTTGGGTGAGATAACTTTTAAAATCGATACTTGAGCATTTTTTGTAGCGGGAAGCTCTAATAGTATTTTGAGCATATCTTGAGCATTTTCTGCCCCAGAATCAGCATATAGAATTTTGTTAAGCATTTGTAAAATTAAATCTCTATTTAATACCTGATGTATCTAGATTACTGCTAATACCGACCCCTGAGATGGAAGCAAATTATAAAACTTAATGACTAAAGTAAGATTAGCTATGGGCTATATCGATTTATGACTATCCATAATCGCTCTAATTATTTTTTGTGCTATCTCTGTTATTTATTCGGGGAATTGGGGATTGGGAACTAGAAAGCAATAAGTAGTAGTTTAGAAAGCATTTTCGTCTAGTTTTAGGTCAAATGACCATAGCAGCTAGATTATTTTTAATTTGCTCGATAAAAGGCGATCGCCTTAATCAAAAAGCGATCGCCTGACTGACAAATTACTTGAATGCTTGATTAACGAATCTGTGATGAAGCGGCATCGGAAATGCCTGGTAATTCAGCGTATTTGCCCTGTACAGAAAAGAAAATACAGGCGAAACAGGCGGCAATACTACCCATAAAAATGGTATTGGATAGAGTTTCATTAATTAAACTTTGTGCGCCAAAAGCGGGAGTCAAAACTCCCATAATCAAAGTAAACAGAATCTGCAAAATGTTGAGCAGAATTGCCTGCATCGCATTGAATCGCAGAAAGTAGCTCATATT
>JBCBEA010000205.1:0-7056 GCA_038529195.1 Cyanobacteria bacterium J06600_6 | reverse complement strand
TCCCTTAGCGTAATTAAAATCTTGGCAGCAAAAGGGCTAGGATAAATATTCGGGTTACAAAAAATCTCTAAGAAAACATCCCCTGTATAGCGGTATTCCATTGATTCTTGTTTCGACGGACGACCACCCGCTCCAGAAGTTGCTCCGGCGATCGCCTTTAAACTTTGCATTAGCTGGGAGATTTCTGCCTGTAGCTGGTGAGCAGCGTCTTCCGAGAAATTAAACTTAACTGCTCCCTGAACCAAATTGAGGGTTAACTGAGTCATATGCAAGAACTTAATTTAATTTAATAACAGAGAATTAATGCAAATTTATATTAATAAACTCTTAGTTTGAATTTATCAGACTAGCGAGAATTGGTTCTTTATATGTCAGAAAATATCTCAATAAGTTACGTTATTCCAAATAACTCAACATTGCGATAAGCACTCCCAGAGCGAGACTACATCTGGGTTTGGGGCTATTATATTAGAGCAAGTATCTGGAGCAGTTTCAATTCTTGTATGGTGCAGGATAATCGTTCAGAGGTTCGCCGTGTTCTTTGGCTAACCCTCATTCTAAATTTATTTGTCATGACCCTGAAGTTTGTTTTGGGTTTGGCAACCGGTTCTTTGAGCTTACAGGCAGATGCCCTTCATAGCGTTACAGATAGCGTTAATAATATTTTGGGACTGGTAACAAATCGTTTTTCATCTCCTAAACCAGACCGAGAACATCCTTACGGACATCAGAAGTTTGAGGCAGTGGGAGCGTTGGGCATAGCTGCGTTTCTGGGTATAGCCTGCTTTGAGATTCTGCGTGGTGCCGTTGAGAAAGTATTTTTTACTTCGGAAATTACGGCTGCGAAAGTTACGCCTGGCGAGCTGTGGCTACTGTTACTGGTACTAGGAGTTAATATTTTTGTCGCCTTTTATGAGCGTAACGTGGGCAGAAGAGTACAAAGTCCAATTTTGATTGCCGATGCCAAACATACGATGAGCGATATTTGGGTAACGATAATTGTGATTGCTGGCTTGATTGGTGTTTGGCAAGCTGATAATCTTAATCTGCCTCAGCTACATTGGCTGGACGTGGTTTTAGCCTTTCCCGTAGCTTTACTAGTATTTCAGAGTGGTTGGGAAGTAATCAACGAAAATTTACCCTGGTTGGTGGATGAAATGGCGATCGCTCCTGAAGCTATTTATGAGGTGGCGATCGCAGTTCCTGGGGTCGTTAACTGTCATGATATTGCATCTCGGGGATTATTAGGCAGACAGGTATTTATTGAAATGCACCTGATTGTCGATACTGACGATCTGATTGTGGCGCATCAAATTACTGAGCAGATCGAAGATGCTTTAGAACAGCGTTTTGGGACTGTACGAGTTTTGATTCATGTCGAACCCAAGGAATATGAAGAGGATTCAATCAGTTTTGGCAGTAGTAAAGCGATTAAGGGTTAAAGCAATCATATCTAGAATCAGCGAGTCTTATTAGCGGTATCCTATTTTTAGGTAGCCAAAGGGTATTAACAACCAGACTACCGACTGGATTAAATAAACTATCAGCGATCGACATGACCAATCTCAGCGTTAATCTCAATAAAGTAGCCTTAATTAGAAATACTCGTAATCTTGGCATTCCCAGCATTACTAAAATGGCGCAAATCTGTATTGATGCTGGAGCAAAAGGAATTACCGTTCATCCCCGTCCCGACCAAAGACACATTCGACCAGGAGATGTTTACGATCTGCTTGATGTTGTTGCCCCAGTGGAATTTAATATTGAGGGCAATCCTTTAGAAATTTCCTTTATGGAGATTGTACGTCAGGTTAAACCGACCCAGTGTACTCTTGTTCCCGATGCCCCAGATACTTTTACTTCTGACAGTGGTTGGGATTTGACTCAAGATAAGGAGCGTTTAATCCCGATTATTCAAGAGCTACAGGATTTGGGTAGTCGAGTGAGTTTATTTATGGATGCAGATGTAGACCAGATTGCTCTTGTCCCCGATACTGGTGCAGAGAGAATTGAGTTATATACTGAACCCTATGCCACAGCATTTCGCGAACATCAGGAGTTAGAAAAGGTTTGGCAGCAATTTGCCGACGCAGCAGCAAAAGCTCAAGCTTTAGGTTTGGGTGTTAATGCAGGACACGATCTTAGCCTCGATAATCTGGCTAAATTTTGTACAATTCCCAATATTCTCGAAGTGTCGATTGGTCATGCTCTAACCGCAGAAGCATTAGAAATGGGATTCGATCGCACTGTGAAAGAATATCTCAAAATTTTAGAATCAGCAGCCTAGACTATGGAAATTAAATTTCTTTATTATTTATGGCGATCGCCTTGCGGTTTCGGGAACTTGAATAGTCACAGTGTCGATCGGCGTAACCTCGATATCTGCGGGAATCCTAAAGGTTACTGATCGCAATAGCTCTTGTTCCGTATATTCGACGGTAAATAGACCTTGGGAAAATTTAGTATTGGCAGGTAAGTCAATTGTCGTTGTGCCTGACACGATACAGTCGTCAAACTGACAGCGATCGCTTTTAAAACTAACTTGCGTTACCTGATGATCTTGCCAATCGTACTTATTGAGATCTAAGGGGAGCAAATCGAGCCAGCTAAAAGGCAATAGAGATAAGATGCCAGGTTCGGGAATCAGACTAGCTGCACCTCCTGTTGCGAGGGATACTAAGCTGTCAACACGACGATCTGAATGAAATAGCTGGATTTTATTGCCACTTTTTTTGATGCGAATCCACTCTTCCTCGTCTAAATTAAAATTAATGATTTCGACTGGGTCAGTCAAGCAGCGAGAATTAAAAGAAAATTCCTCACAAAAAGTCTGCCGATCGAGCTGATATTTAACTAGATTGGGTTTGAAGAGTGTAGAGTCAGGTTGATAGCTTTGGCAACGAGAATTAAGGGGAAATTTAAGACATAAAGTATCAATTTCTATCGGTTCGGTAGCCCAAGAATTAACGGTAAATCCACTTGTCAGCATAACTATACCCGTAGTCAGCATTAATTTATTTAGAATTCCCAACATAATTATTTCACTTTTAAGATAAGTGTCTCTAAGGACAAGAAAGATAGTGGCGTTTCTGATTAATCAAAGAAACACCATTAACTCAAATCATGCACCTACCCCATAGCTGACTTGTGATATCAAGGTTAAGGGAAAAAGGGGAATAAATTGATTTTTAGCCCCAGTTTATTGAGTATATTTATATTGGTGCAAGATCTGAGATTAAATAAAAATCGTGCAAAATCCAAAACTAATCAAGGCTATAGATTGGCGGTTGAAGAGCAGCAGATTGAGCCATTTCAATCATTTGCTGTTTAGAAACACACTCATCATCACACTGTTCCGTCATTAATAAGTAGCCCAGATTGTCCTGTTCCCAAATTACTAATTGAATTTCTTCGTTTTGGGTAAAATAAAAGCCTTCTGCTCCCTCTGCTAGAGTTATTGGAGTTAAATCTTGGCGATTATCGGGTAAATCTTCAGGCGTGAGTGCCGAATCAGAAAGGGCTTCCGTAACGCTAATTACGCCGACGATACAATCTTCAGGATCGTCTGACTGTTCGCAGTTGGGCAGATCGGAGACTATAACCGAAAAGACATCTTGACCTTTGATATTGACTACCTGCATCTCATCATCCGCAACAAACGCATAAAGATCCAGACTCTTGGTAAACTCTGGCAAAGCTGCTGGTAAACGCATTTGAAAATCTGTGGATAGGCGATCGCGAATGTCTTGAATAATCGGCTGAAAAACTGGAGCAGGTTCGGCTTGAGATGGACGGGTTTCTAATAAGTTTGCCCCCAAAGCTGTCCCAATTAGGCTCAAAAGCAATAGTTGATATTTCATATTTCTGTCCTCGTTTTGGCGATCTATTTCTAATCGCTATCTTAAATTTGGGAACGGGGAAAATACCTGAGGCGAAAGTCCTGTAAACACCATGACTCAAGTCGGAATCTGGTTTAGGACTTAAGAACTACTCCTCGGAAGTCAAATTGAGACTTATGTCTCTAACAGTAGAAAACTCGGATGGTTTAAAGTAGAGCATTAAAAGTTTTGCACCTATTAAACCCATGAATCGACTCAAGCAGCTAAAAACCTATCCTTTTGGTTTATTTCTGTGGCTGGAATGGATTCTGTTAGGCGGAGCATTACTCTCCGATTTGTCCGACGAATATCTTTTTGCTGGTTATGAAAATCCCGATCGGGCGATCGCTTTGGCTTTTTCTCTAACTCTGGGGTCGATGTTGGCAATCGGTTTCATGGGTTTCAAACTGCCCGACAAAGGTAGTTCGGCTGCCTGGAGATATCTTGGTTTAGAGATAGTTATATTTTGGCTACCAAATATTTCTGGACAGAAAATAGATCCATCATTATTCCTGTTACTGGTGATTGCTTTACGTAACGGCATTATCTTTAAGCCAGAGCAATCTCGTTTTGCCAACCTAACTTTGTTTCTGGCAACTATCCCTCTGGTTATTTCCTCCCTCAGCACCTTTGCTGAATTTCAAGCACAATTTGCGACTATTGAAGAAAAAGCGCTGCGCTATCAGTCGATTCAGCTAGTCGAATATCGCTGGATAGTAATTACCCTATTGCTTAAGTACTTAATTGAGTTAGCTTTGTGTATTACGATCATCTGGTTAGTAGTAAATGTCGTTCTCAAAGAGCATAAAAGTCAGCAGCAGCTAGCCCAGGCTCGGCAAAAGCTACGAGAATACGCTCTCAAAGCCGAAGATCGGGCTACCGTTAACGAACGCAACCGCATTGCGAGGGAGATTCACGACTCTTTAGGACATGCTCTAACCGCCCAAAGTATTCAGCTCAATAATGCGATCGCTTTTTGGCAGTCCGAACCCCAGAAAGCCTATCAGTTCTTATTAGAATCCAAAACTCTCGTCGCCACGGCGCTGAGAGAAATTCGCTATTCTGTTGCGACTCTGCGCAGCGATCCTCTACAGTCCCAAACGTTAGAAAAAGCGATCGCCACCTTACTGCAAGAATTTTCTCAGAGGACAGGTATTACTCCCCACTATGCTACTTCTGACGCGGAAATCACTGTTTCTTCAGAAGTAAAAACCGCCGTATATCGGATTATCCAGGAAGCTCTAACTAATATTGTCAAACATAGTGAAGCACAGCAGGTAAGTGTAAAATTACGGTCTTCCTCTCAATGTCTCAAGATTATAGTTGCCGATGACGGTAGAGGTTTCGATCCCCAGCAAAACCTTACGGGGATGGGACTACAGGGCATAAGAGAAAGAGCGAACGCTTTAAATGGCTACCTAGTAATTTCCAGTCAGGTAAATGGGGGCTGCACTCTGACCATCGATCTTCCCTATCCAGATTTCTAGTCGTTTTAATCAATTGATCGCTGTTTAAGACTAGGATAAATTCTCTCCAACTTTAATTATCTCGCAGTTCAAGAATGGTCGGCAGCATCTTAGGATGTAGAGTTAGTGCCATAAGAGGTAGGTTATGCGAATTTTAATGATGGGGGGGACACGCTTTATTGGTGTTTACCTTACTAAAGTTTTGGTCGAGCAGGGACATGAAGTAGTATTGTTCAATCGGGGCAATCATTCCAGTCCCGTGCCAGGAGTGAAGCAGATTCAGGGCGATCGCAAAGATGCAGCTCAATTAAAAGCCAAGTTATCGGGTGAAAGCTTTGACGCAATTTTTGACAACAACGGTCGGGAATTAAGCGACACTCAACCCCTAGTCGAAATTTTTAACGGTCAGGTCAAACATTTTGTTTATGTTAGCTCGGCGGGGGTATATCTGCCTACGGCTCAAATGCCTCACCGAGAAGGAGATCCTGTCGATCCTAACAGTCGCCATAAGGGTAAACACCATACTGAAGCATATCTCGCCGAATCTGGTATTCCCTGGACATCAATTCGTCCCTGTTATATTTATGGCCCACAAAACTACAACGATTTAGAAGCCTGGTTTTTTGATCGCCTGGTCAGAGATCGCCCCATCCCTATTCCTGGTAACGGCAGATTTATCACCCAGTTTGGTCATATCCAAGATCTAGCGATGGGCATGGCAAGTATTTTGGGTAACGAAACTGCTAGCGGTAAAATTTACAATATGTCAGGCGATCGCTACGTGACCTTTGATGGTCTAGCCTACGCTTGTGCTTTAGCAGCAGGAAAATTAACCGAAGAGATAAAAATTGTTCATTACGACCCCAAACAGTTTGACTTTGGTAAACGTAAAGCGTTCCCCGTCCGCCAGCAGCACTTCTTTACTGACATTACTCAAGCACAAACAGATCTAAATTGGCAGCCCAAATACGATTTAGTGTCTGGTTTAAAAGACTCTTTCCAAAATGATTATCTCGCATCAGGCAGAAATCATTCGGAAATTGATTTTTCTTTAGATGATGAAATACTGGGCAAGATATAAATTCCTCCAGAGATCACGCTAAATGCTACTGCTAGCCAAAATAAAATGCTGCTGGCAGTATCCCATTGAGCAGCAAGAGGCGCAATTAAAATAGCGATCGCTACAATTTGGACTACGGTTTTAAGCTTTCCCCAAATATTTGCCCCTGAAATGCTGGCATTACCTGTAAGCGTCGGGTTAACTCGCCAACCGGCGATCGCCAATTCTCTGGCTAAAATAATAAATACTCCCCAGGCTGGTACTAACTGTAGCTCGATTAAAGCTAGAAAAGTGCCTAATACCAGAAGCTTGTCTACTAATGGATCGAGAAACTTACCCAATTCGGTTACCTGATTGAGCTTACGGGCTAAATAACCGTCGACCCAGTCTGTTCCTGCTGCAATCACAAAAATACCCACGCAGATCCAGCGATGATCTGTAGTGGGTTGATTGAGTAAATAGAGGATAAAAGGAAGTCCTAGAAGTCGAGATAGAGTGATCCAAGTTGGTATATTCATATGAAATGTGCCAGGAGATAAAAATCAATATAGTCTGGCATTTTAATCATAGTGCTATCTCTGGCAGATTTAACAAGCGCCTTTGCGTGCGAGAACAACGATAATGGTACGTAGGATTAAGTTGAGATCGTAGA
>JBCBEA010000204.1:0-7062 GCA_038529195.1 Cyanobacteria bacterium J06600_6 | reverse complement strand
TTAACTTTGAATCGGAATCAGAGGAATTGAGCTTTGAATCGGAACCTGTAGACGAGTTAGAAATCGAATCCGATAGCTCTGATGAGTTTAACTTTGAATCAGAATCAGAAGAATTTAACTTTGAATCGGAATCAGCGATCGCACCTGAGTCTGAATCAGAGGAATTGAGTTTTGAAACAGAACCTATAGCCGAGTTAGAAATCGAATCCGATAGCTCTGATGAGTTTAACTTTGAATCGGAACCTGTAGCCGAGTTGGCAATTGAATCCGATAGTTCTGATGAGTTTAACTTTGAATCAGAACCTGTAGCTGAGTTAGAAATCGAATCCGATAGTTCTGATGAGTTTAGCTTTGAATCGGAACCTGTAGACGAGTTAGAAATCGAATCCGATAGCTCTGATGAGTTTAACTTTGAATCAGAACCTTTAGCCGAGTTGGCAATTGAATCCGATAGCTCTGATGAGTTTAACTTTGAATCGGAACCTGTAGCTGAGTTGGAAATCGAATCCGATAGTTCTGATGAGTTTAACTTTGAATCAGAATCAGCGATCGCATCTGAGTCTGAATCGGAAGATGATTTTATGGGTCAATTTATCGATGAGGATAAACCTTCTGAAACATTTAACCTACAAATTATTGCGGAAGAAAATTTTGAACCCAGTGCTGTTGTCGATAACTTAGTTATAGAAGATGAGTTACACTTTGATGATTCTGAAAATTCTAGTAATGAGTTTGACGAATTTGAATTAAGTAGTTCAGAGTTAGAAATAAATTCTCCTGATGCTTCAGAAGCTAATGAGTTTATGGAAGATTTAGTCAATGATAATGAACAGGCACTTAATCAACTAGATTTTGAATTGGAAACAGACGATGTGCAGATCTCTTCTAATTTAAATACTGCTGAATCATTGGCTGAGTCAGATCTTGAAAATATTGCAGCTCCAGAAACTTCGTCTGATGATTTATTTGACGATATATTTCAAAATGATGAATTGAATCAGGAGTTGGATACTGAAACCGCTTCTAGCGACGACCTGGCTTTTGACGATCTTATGGATGTGTTTGTTGAGGACTCAGCTGATGAAAGTTCAGATACTTTTGATCTTAAATTTGAAGACGAAGACGATTTTGATCAATTAGATTCTCTTGATGCTGTAGACAAAAAACTAGACGAGTTAAAAGAAATTTCTGATGATTCGCTAGGAGAATTAAATGATTTGTTGAGTTCAATTCAAGAAAATGTTTCTACACAAGAGGAAAAAATCAACTAATTTCATTAAAATTAGGCTGAAACCCCATCAACGCAGATAAAGGAATTCTGAAAATGTAATCCATTGACGACCTAGATTGATAATCTAGGTCTTTTCTTGGCAATGAAGCGTATCGCAATTCGCGGTTCAAGAATTGATAGACTAAAAGCATATACAGATCAAATCTAGTACAGCAAACACAGTAATGGGAACAGAACAAATTACTCTTCTTTCCAGCCGAGAAATTGAGAAAATGCGTCGAGCAGGATCTATGGCTGCGGAACTATTGGATTTTTTAGAGCCAATGGTTAAGCCTGGAGTCAGCACTCTAGCAATAAATGATGCAGCCGAACAATGGACGCAAGAAAGAGGCGCAGTTAGCGCACCTTTAGGTTATGGTCCTAAAGAAAATCCTTTTACTGGTTCGCTTTGCACCAGCGTTAATGAAGTAATCTGTCATGGTATCCCTAATGCTAGGCAAATTTTAAAGGATGGAGACATCATTAATATTGATGTAACTCCAATTGTTGATGGTTATCACGGAGATACGTCTAAAACTTTTTTTGTTGGCACACCTTCTCCAACAGCAAAAAAGCTAGTAGAAGTAACAGAAGAATGTTTACGAAGAGGTATTGCTGCGGTCAAACCCGGAGCGAGAATTAATGAAATTGGAGCTGCAATTCAAGAATATGCAGAACAACAGGGTTTTTCTGTCGTTAGAGACTTTGTGGGACATGGTGTAAGCCATATTTTTCATACTGCGCCACAAATTCCCCATTATTTTGATCCTCGACAAAGAAAAAAGATTAAGCCTGGAATGGTCTTTACAATCGAACCAATGATTAATGAGGGGACTTGGGAAGCAGTCATGCTCGATGATGGTTGGACTGCCATAACTAAAGATAAAAAACTTTCAGCTCAATTTGAGCATACTATTGCCGTTACTAAAAATGGAGTAGATATTTTGACTCAAGCTATTTAGCTAACAAAGTGTCAAACAACTAGTACTCCGAGCGTCTGATGTTGAAACAGCACCAGTCTTTACGTTTCCATAATGCAGCCACTGTCCAGCCATGCTTCTCAACCGTGTCAGCAATTAAATCAGCTTGAGTTAGGAGAATACCACTTAGAATTGCCCAGCTTTTTTCGTGAGTTATTTGGTTAAACTGAGAAAATAATTCTGTAATGGTATCGGCAAGAATATTGCAAATGATGCCGTCAAAAGTTTCTTTCTCTGCAATAAGCTGTTCGATACTTCCATCCCTAATCGAAATATTGCTTCTTCCAACATTATTTAGTTGGCAATTACTGCGACAGGTTTTAGTGGCGAGAGCATCTGTGTCCACTGCATAGACTTTCTTTGCTCCTAACATAGCAGCTCCTAATGACAGGATTCCTGAACCACAACCAATATCGGCTACTGTTTGGTGGGTCGCGTTTTCAAAAAGCCTCATTTCTAGTGATTCTAGACATAGCTGAGTTGTAGGATGAGTTCCTGTTCCAAAGGCTGCACCTGGATCGAGACGTAAAATCAGCCGTTCGGAATCTTCAGGAGGAGTTTCCCATGCAGGATAAATAGTAAAGCGATCGCCAATATCCATTGGCTGCCAATAGTCTTTCCAACTTCTTGCCCAATCTTCTTCGTCAATCAGCTGCCATTGGGCTTCTGGAACAGACACTTCTAGCAACTTAGCATCTTGTTTTAACCATAGTGATAAGGCTGCTAAATCTAGCAGTTGAATATCAATCTCAGGAATGTAGCTCTTAATCAAGATTTTTTCATTATCGGCTTCTGGTTCAAGATGTAGCTCTTTGTTTAGTCCGTCATCCGCAATTTTGACTTCGGTAGCTGTTCCTGAACAGCCAAATTTTTCGAGTCTCCAAAATACCGACTCTTCAAGAACTGGCTCGCATTTGACAACGATTTCCCACCAACGATTAGACATGAATTTTTTGTTCTTATGAGCTATACGAAAATTATTTGAGTAGAACCTTTAATAATGATCTGGTTGGCGATCACCTATTTGATTGAGTCGATCAATGAAATTGTCCATCGTTTAGTAACCAGGCATAATGATATATCTTCATCACTGTATGCCAAAATTTGTACTTCATCCACTATTTACTTGGTTCTTATCTTAGCTTTCCCCAATACGTTGATGAAATTGGAGTTTTCAAAATTATGCCTATAGAAATCCTCAAAATAAGAAAGTTGGCGAAAATTTCACCAACTTTAAATAATTCAGCAGATTAATTGAAGTAGAGACTTCTAGTCTATACAGACAATTTCACTGTGTAGGCATCTCTGATGCCATCAACTTTAGTAATTTCTTGCAAAATTCCTTCTGGTAAAGGATCGTCTAAGCTAAGTACCATTACCGCTTCGCCTCTAACAATCTTACGTCCTACCTGCATACTGGCAATGTTGACGTTATAGCTACCCAATAGAGAACCAATTTTGCCAATAATTCCTGGCATATCTCGATGCAGGGTGAAGAGCATATTATCGTTAGGTGGAACATTAATGGGAAATTCGTCTAAGTTAGTGATTCTAATTTCACCTTCACTCAATAAGGCTCCTGTAACGGAATGTTTGCCGTTAGCACCCTGGGCTTCAACGTGGAGTGAACCACCAGAATAATCTCGTGTAGAACTATCTTTAGTTTCAATTACCCGAATACCCCGTTCTTGAGCTTCGATCGCCGCGTTGACATAGTTAACACGCTCTCTAAGAGCTTGAGATAGTAAACCTTTTAAAGCAGCAACGATTATTGGTTGACTATCGTTATTGGCTAGTTCACCCTGCAAACGGATATTTAGCTCATCAATTCTGCCGCCAGCTAATTGACCCGCCATCGTTCCTAGTGTTTCAGCAAGTCTCAGATAAGGTCTGAGTTTTTCCATTACGTCCGGATTCAGACCTGGAATATTAACCGCAGAGCGAGCAGGTAGACCTAGTAAGACATCTCTAATTTGTTCTGCGACATCAGTAGCGACATTTACCTGTGCTTCTGCTGTCGATGCGCCTAGATGAGGAGTCAAAACCAGGTTAGAACCAACTGCCGTCAGAGGTGATTCTCCTAAGGGTTCACTATTATAAACATCTAAAGCTGCTCCACCAATTTTGCCCGCCTGGAGTGCTTCTGCGATCGCAGCTTCGTCAATAATGCCTCCACGAGCGCAGTTGATGATTCTCACATGAGGCTTCATTTTCGCCAGAGCTTCTGCATTGATTAGATTGGCAGTTTCTGGGGTTTTGGGAATGTGTAGCGTAATATAGTCTGACTCTTTGAACAGCAGATCTAAATCGACTAAACTACATCCTAATCTTTCTGCTCGCTCTGCTGAGACAAACGGATCGTAAGCTAGTAGCTTCATCTCCATTGATCTGGCTACTTTCGCTACGTGCGCGCCAATTTTACCTAAACCGACTACGCCAAGGGTTTTTTTGTATACTTCATTGCCGACAAACTTTTTCCGTTCCCATTTACCGTTTTTGACAGATTGATTAGCATCGGGAATTTGACGTGAAAGAGCGAGCATCATTGCTAAAGCGTGTTCCGCAGCAGCAATCGTATTTCCCTCAGGGGAGTTAACTACGACAATGCCATGACGAGTAGCAGCCTTAACATCAATATTGTCGACACCGACTCCTGCCCGCCCGATGATTTTGAGGTTTGTACCTGCTTCGATTACTTCTGCTGTAACTTGAGTACCCGATCGCAGCATTAAAGCATCATATTCGGGAATTATTTTGATTAGCTCTTCTAAAGGCAGCTTAGTTTTTACATCTACCTCAGCTACTTGGGAAATAATATCGATACCAGCTTGATCGATAGGATCGGAGACGAGAACTTTTGCCATAGTCATGAATTGTTGTCTAATTCCCTGTAATCTGGGGATATTACCTAGAAAATCAATATTTTAGAGTCTTCAGCAATGATATTGCCGATTTTGCGGTGTCTCTAAATTTGCTTCAGGGTTAGTGTTTTTATTGAGTGCAGTAAATTATTCTAAGGCGAAAAGGAACTCTTGTTCGTCATTCGTTAACAAGATTTTTGGTTTGTTAAAACTTCCTTATTTAGTTTAAGTTACCTCAAGCGTCGAACAAATAGATCTCTTTAAACTTCGCTGGGTAATTTTTTGGCGAGGGATTCAAGTTGGTGGCGAATATTCACCAGCAGTTTTTTCCACCATAGGAATTTTTTCCCTGTCTCGCTTACGGGCAAATCTTGTTCTAACCGAGGCGGAGAAACGGCGATCGCACGTTCTCCTGTTTTGGCGACAGGCGATCGGGTTTCAATTGCTAGATCGCTAGCTTGCTCTTCAATTTGAGCATTTTTTACGGCGTTATTGACCGATAATTCGCTGCTAGTTGGCGTGATTTGTTCTGGAGTATTAGATTTAGAGATTTGTAGGGAATCTGCCTGAGATACATCAGTTTTTAACTGAGGCTGCTGTGGAGTATTGATGTTAGAAACAATATCATCTTGAGGAACGACCTTGATGTTAACGTTGTCTACCAATTCCGACTCGGCTACTGATGAATTTTGCTGAATGGTGGATTTTAATGAAACAGATTGCTTATTTTCTTGCAGTTCAATCCTTTTCTCTAGGTCAGACTTTTCTAGCTCTGTTTCTTGTTCGACTTTTGTCAGTGGAATTTGAAGATTACCGTCCTGTGGCTCAGTTATAGAAGGAGTGTCTGTAAGAATGCCGGCTTCTTCTGCTTCCAAGTCTATATTTTTATTAGTTTCTTTTGCTGGTGCAAGTTCAGTGGGTAATTGTTCGGAGATATTTTTTTGCTCGGAATTACCAATATTAAGGTCGGATTCAGCAACATTTATCGGTACATTTGCATCGTCAAAGATTTCTAGACTTTCGACTGGCTGAATATAGTAATTCTGCTCGACAATAGATTTTGCTTCCGCGATCGGTATTTTATTTGTTACAAGTTTAGCCAAAGCATCTTGCTGTTGCGGATCGTAATTAAATACTCTAACTGTATTATTAAAAGTATTTTCAATACTATTGCCTAATTCATCAATTAGCTCCAGCTGAACCCAGTTTTCTCCTTGCTTAAATCCTGTTAAATAATAAGGTTGCCATTTTTTTACTATAAAACTGGTGCCGTTTATGGTAGCTTTAACTGATGTATTTTTAGTATTGTTAATATTTTTCCCAGAGACAAATTCTGGATATTTAAGATAAAAATCTAATAAAATTGGTTCTGCACCATATGTTCCTAGTGGGCTATTGTACGTAAGTAGGGGTTGATTAACATCGGGCTCATTACTATTAGTTTCGGTCAGAACATTGAAAGTAGTCTGAGCATAAGCACCTTGAGTTTTAAAACTTTCTCCCCACGGTTTCACTGCAAAAGCTCTTAAAGTATGAGTTCCTGGCGTTAGATTATCAACTAAAGTCGGTTTTTCTAAATCGTAAATGGGCAGCAGTGTTTCATTATCAATGACTACAGCAAGATGATTGCCCAACTTTAGCCGATCGTCTTGAAATAAAGGAAGATCTGTTACCTTTAACTCAATTTCGATATTTGCCTGTTCAAAAATTTCTCCCGTCTGAGGCGAAATAATTTCAACCACAGGATTATACTGCTCTAAATTTTTCTCTAGTTCGCTAATAGTCCGAGGAATTGTTACTTCGCGAAGGTCACTTGAAGATGAACTTAATTCAGAAGATTCTTGATTAAAATCGCTATTCGGCAAGTTACTAAATTGCAGCTGTTTGCAGCTAGTCAAGGAGCAAAACAATAAGATTGAAACGATTATTTTCCAGATTTTCATCAAATAAT
>JBCBEA010000203.1:0-7067 GCA_038529195.1 Cyanobacteria bacterium J06600_6 | reverse complement strand
GTGATAGCTTATTTTGTGCGTATAGAAACAAGCTTTCACTATCTTTTAGCAAATCTCAACTAAGCCCTATGGATGCTTTTGCTTTAGTCCCTCCAGAATGGACGCAATCTGCCAAACATGCTCTCGATTTTTGCTGTCCTAGCTGCAAAACCGAACCGCAAAAGGCGCAAAATGTCTGGCTTAATCGTCGCGCTCCCGTCAGCGTCGCTAATAAGCGCAAATATCAGGAATTCTATCAGTGTGAGTGTGGTACTGCTTGGTGGGGTTGGAGTGACGATCGCCCGCCTGCAGAATCAAAGGATGAGCAGCTATAAATTTCATAAATTTATAGTCTTACAATTTACAGTTATGCTCAATCAGCGCCTCAAGTAAAAAAGTATAAAAAAGTACCATGAAAAATAGAGTCAAAATAGCGTCGATTTCACCTAAAAGTTAAACAATCCACAACCTTAGTTTGGTTCGCACCCAAAAAGGCTCTATTCTTAAGTATGAATTAGTTACCTATTCAAAGAATGCAGTTCGACAAAATTCTGATCGCTAATCGAGGAGAGATTGCTCTACGTATTTTGCACACCTGTGCTGAAATGGGTATTGCGACTGTAGCCGTCCATTCAACTATTGATCGTCAAGCTCTCCACGTTCAGTTGGCAGATGAAAGTGTCTGTATTGGACCTCCACCATCAGGAAAAAGCTATCTTAACATTCCCAATATTATTGCAGCAGCTTTGACTCGCAACGCCACGGCGATTCATCCTGGCTATGGTTTTCTAGCGGAAAATGCTCGATTTGTGGAGATTTGCAACGATCACCAGCTAACTTTTATTGGACCTTCCAAAGAAGCGATGTTAGCGATGGGAGACAAGTCCACTGCAAAAAAAACCATGCAGCAGGCAAAAGTGCCAACCGTTCCAGGTAGCAATGGTCTACTGCGAAATGAGGAAGAAGCCAAAGCTCTGGCAAATAGCATGGGCTATCCTGTAATGATCAAAGCCACCGCAGGGGGTGGTGGTCGAGGAATGCGCCTGGTGCGAGAAGCATCTGAGCTAGTGAGAATGTATCAGGCTGCTCAGGGTGAAGCGGAAGCAGCGTTTGGAAATGGCGGTGTATATCTAGAAAAATTTGTTGAAAACCCCCGCCATATCGAGTTTCAAATTATTGCTGATAGTCATGGCAATGTTGTTCACCTCGGAGAAAGGGACTGTTCAATTCAGCGTCGTCATCAAAAATTATTAGAAGAAGCGCCTAGTGCGGTTTTAAGTGACGAGCTACGGCAAAAAATGGGAGATGCTGCGGTTCGCGCAGCCAAATCAATTAATTATGTTGGTGCAGGGACAGTTGAATTCTTGCTAGACAGTTCTGGTGATTTCTACTTTATGGAAATGAACACGCGGATTCAGGTAGAACACCCCGTAACCGAAGTAGTTACAGGAATTGACTTGATTGCCGAACAAATTCGCGTAGCTCAGGGAGAAAAGCTAAGGTTTACTCAAGCAGACGTTAAGCTGCGTGGTCATGCGATCGAATGTCGGATTAATGCCGAAGATCCAAAATATAATTTCCGTCCCCATCCAGGACGGATCAGTGCCTACCTACCCCCTGGTGGTCCAGGAGTGAGAATGGATTCTCATGTATATACAGACTATGAAATTCCACCCTACTATGACTCTTTAATCGGCAAACTAATTGTCTGGGGGGAAAACAGAGATGTGGCAATTAAGCGCATGAAGCGAGCCTTGAGAGAATGCGCAATTACGGGAGTTCCGACTACGATCTCTTTCCATCAGCGCATTTTAGAAACTCCTGCTTTTTTAAAAGGAGAAATTTATACTGATTTTATCGCCGAGCATTTAAGCGATTAAAATATTGCTCGGAGGGCTTGGGTAAGAAGGCATTGTTAATTTAATAGATGATTTACAAAATATTACGTGCGGACAAGTTCTTGGTATTTGTAGCTATTAGCTTTTTAACTTAGTTCGCAATCTAATACTTTTCTAAAATTATTTTCCGATTATGCAATGCTGAAGATTTTGACTGGCAAGGTCATTAACTATAGCCTTTCTCAAATTAGTGAAGTACACCCCAATTAACAATCAACTATTAACAATCAACAGAAACCAAGATTTTGACTGTACCGCATGAAAATGAGAGCTGATATATCAAAATTACTTACTGACTTTTATCCAATAGAAGCAGAGTAAACGCTCTTGTATTTATCTCGTCTTAAAATAACCCCTTAATTCTTCATTGTAATTTCACCCAATAAAAATTAAATCATGTAAGTATAAAAACAGGTCAAGTAATCTTTAGATTTCAAAAACACTTTAAAAGTTTTTTTAATAAAACAATCCTAGATTAAAGCTGAGTTTATAACAGATAGTAAACAGTTTATTACTAGGCATCAGCATTACTTGTGACAACCTTACTTTTAATACTTTTGACTATTATGATTGAACTTTTATACCTAGCATCTCAAATTCAATGTGGTGCGAATGGAGACTTCTTAAATATCCAGGTTGACGTTTATCAGGGAGCGGAATTGATCGAGACAATGATGGTTGACGATCGCGCTTTGATCTCCGTAGATTCTGTTGATGAACTAGATTTTCAATATAGCGTTGTTGGTGACGCAACTAACTGCATATCTCTAGCTATTCCCAGCGAATTGAGCTTAGATACGGACAGTTCTTTGCCAGAAATGAATGGTTTTGCCAATCAAAGTTCAGTGCAGACGCTGCTTAATGGTTTGAACGACTATGAAGAACTGTTTTTGGCAGAATTGGGGACAGATGATAGCTCTAGTGCAGCTTTTGATATGCAGGATGTGGTCTTGAGAATAGACAACAATCCCACTATTAGTTCAGTATTTGCTGATTAACGTTTAGCTGAGATCAGAATATTTAGATTTGACGTACTCGATCGCCGTTTCACGATCGCTAATCTGAAGATCCAAAGTTAAATTTAAAATATCATCAAGAATTTGTTTATATAATGGCCCTGGTTTAAAACCCAGGGTTTTTAGATCGTTACCGTTTAGTAGGGGTTTAGTCTGAGAAAGGTGAGTCAGATATTGCCAGATTCGCTGACGATTAGGGCGATCGCTCTGGGCAGCAAAAAGAACTAGCTGTAGCGGTTTATATGAGCATAAAAGCTGATATGTTTGACTATGGCGCTGATCCTTTGCCAAATTTTGAGACAGTTCCCCCCATACCTCTAGCTGTTCCAACCTTTGTAAACTATCTTTTGGTAGCTGGAGATTTTCCGCCACGGTTATTCGTTCTCTTAGAGGTAGGTTAGAAATTAGAGTTTCTAACCTGATTAACCAATGTTCGCTGACTTTTGGTTCAAATAGATTTAACCATTTCGAGACACGGCGTACTGCTTGAAACAAAGTTGGAGTCAGACTAAGATCGTGATGCATACATGTCAAAGCATCAAGGTGATCGAGCAGTTTGAGAGCCGGTTTCCAGTAGTTTGACTGCAAAATATATTTTAATTCGGCTCGCAGTCTCGTACCCAATGCAGGAGTTTGGCTATTGCTAATTCTTAGATCGCGATAGACTCCACTATTGATGGCATAGCGAATGTATGATTCTGTCTGAGCTTCGATCGCAAAGTTTAAACGCACCGCAAACCGAACGGCGCGATAAATTCTAGTGGGGTCTTCAATGAAGCTATTGGCATGCAGTACGCGAATCTGACGCGACTCTAAATCTAATAAACCCCCAAAAAAGTCTAGCAAATCGCCTTTACGAGAAAACTCACCCTTTTTAGGCGGAGTTAGGCGCACAGCCAGGGCATTAATCGTAAAATCTCGACGATAGAGGTCTTGACGAATGGAACTTGCCTCTACCTGTGGGTTAGCTGCGGGGTAAGGGTAAAATTCTGTTCTCGCGGTGGCAATATCCATTAAGAGATTACCGAGAACTGGATCTTGATGCCAGGATAAAGCAGCGGTTTGAAACTCCCCATGAATAGTCACGCTTACCTGGGGGTGCATCTTTTGAATTACTCCTGCTAGTTCAACTCCTGCGCGATCCTCTGCGGTACGGTGATAACCGTCAACAACCAGATCAATATCCTGTAGCAATAATGGTTCGCGATCATCCGTGAGCAAAACATCTCGTACTCCGCCACCAACTAGATAGAGATTCCAGCCTCGTTCTTTAGCTGCATTTGTGACCTCTTGCAATAAATGCCAAATTGCAGGTTCTAAGCGATTTTGCAGAGTAGATAATAGCTGGGATGTGAGACTAGTTTTCTGCTGCTGGTGAATTTCACGATCGCGATCGTGAAGCTGGCGTAAGACATCAGTGCGGGTAACAATCCCAATCAAATCCCCCGACTCAATTACAGGTAGCCGACCAATATCATATGTCACCATTAATGACTGAATTTCGGGCAGGGGAGTCTGAGGAGTAACGGTTTTAAGATTGCGACTCATATAGCCTTTAACGGGAGCAGTCTCAAAACCATGATGAATTGCCAGATCTAAATCTCGACGGGAGATAATCCCCACTAAGCAGGCACTTTCGTTGACGACAGACAGACCAGAATGACCATATCGCAATAAAATTCGTTGAGCATCTTTAATGGTGGTATCAGGACGGATTGTGCGAACGGGAGACGACATCAAATCCTGTGCGGTCGGCGGTTGAGGAATCTGGGCGATCGCCTGGGACACCAAATCTTGAAATATTCTAGTCGGTTCATCTGTCGCCAAAGACATCGAGGCAGCCTGAGCATGTCCGCCACCACCAAAGGGAAGAAACAGCTCGTTGAGATTGCTTTCTGCTAGGCGTGAGCGTCCAATTACGACTAACTTATCACCCTTGCTCTGATGATATTGATGACCTAATAGCATTACGTCACTTTCTGTTAGGTCAATCAATCTCGCCGTGAGAGTGGCTAATCCGCCGACGAACTTATCCGTCTCCAACAATACTGAGGCGATCGTGTAGCCCTGCACATCAGTACGCTGCAAATTATTTAACGCCTGTTTAAATAAATCCTGTAACCGCTCGCTCAATCCAGGCTCGTTATATTCAGCAATTGTACTCACGTTTGCCGACTGTTCCATCAGCCAGGCGATCGCTCGGGCATCGCGGGGGGTAGTTTGGTCAAAGGTTAGAGAACCCGTATCAACATGGATACCTAAAGCCATCGCCGTGGCTTCAAATGGAGTTAGGACAGTCTGCTGCTCTTTTAGCAACTCAGCAATATAGGTAGTAATCGCTCCCACCGCTTCAGTATGAATCTGGGTGATGGCAATGTCCGATTCCGCATCAACATGATGATCGTAGACCTCAATTTTGTTAATATTGGGCAGATTTAACCACTTTGCTGCTGCACCTAGGCGATCGCTCTTTTGAGTATCGACGATATAGACCGTGGCGATCGCTTCTGGAGTGATGCTCTTCATTTCCGCAAAATCAAATTCATCGCGGTAAAGCGCCAAAAACTTTTTTACCGTGGGATGAGCGCCACCAGTTAAGACAATTTTTGCTCCTGTTTTGAGGCGAGATAAGCCAATTGCCGACCCCAAAGCATCAAAATCTACGGTCTGATGGCAGAGAATTATATCCATTACTATTTTTTACCTCTGTTTCTAAAGCTTTCTGTTTGTTGATGCCTGGGAGGACACTTCTTGTTTAAATTGATTGCAGTTGGGATCATTTAAAGCTGGTGCTTGAGATGCCACGGTTGAGGGTTGATCCGTCAAAACTACATTACCTTCTGCATCCATGATCCATCCTTGAATCATAGTCAGTTTTACGGTCAAAATTTCTGATGCTTCTTCCTCTGCTTCAATATTTAGATTGGCTGCTGTTTCAACTAGGCGCCAGTCCGACCAGGTATGCTTAGGAAGTATTGTGTTATCTGGAACTTGGGGAATACCACCGCGACCAGTAACCACAAATCGATTGTTGCCCCGCAGCTTACAAAAGGTATTGCGAAATAAGGAGTCTACATCTAGTTTGTCCGCTGATGTTTCTAGCTGTCCTTCAACCTGAGAGACAGTTGGAAAAGAGATTGAAACTAGCCCAGCTGTGCCAAACTCCGAGCTAGCATCAAGATCGTTTGTAGAATTAGCCGGAAATGAATTTCGCTCTTCTAGCCCAAAAATTCCCAGTGTATCAACGGCAATGTTCCCCCCACTGCCAAACATGGCATTTGCCAGGATATCGTTATTTTCCTGGGGAAAGGCAACAATAAAATCCGCATCAATACTTAAGTTGCCACCGCTGGCGCTATCAAATGCCTGAGCAGAAACCAGACTATCATTCCTCAGAGTTAGCCGATCTCGAACGTTCAGGTCAATATTTCCTCCCGTGCCAAACTCAGTTTCCGCAATGATGCTAGCGGAATTTTGCAGTTCTACCGAATTTGCATTAATAATTAAGCTGCCTGGTCTTCCTGCTGAACTACCCTGAACGCTGAGAGTAGCGCGATCGCTAATTGATAAATTATTCGTCTCTAAAAAAATATTTCCGCCATTACCTTCATTTTGCGTGTCGGCAGAAATACGACTGGGATTTTGTCCAGAGGAGTTTATGCCCTTAATTTCTACAGAGTCAGCAACAATATTTATGTCTCCTGCAGCAGCAGTAGTGGAGGTAGCACTAATTAACTGTCCTCCATTTTTAATCTTTAGTTTTCCGGCGGTAATGTTAATGTTTCCCGCGTCTCCAGTAGCAAAAGTATTAGCCGTGATTACGCTGCTGGTGCTTCCTGTTCTAGAAGATGTCCCATTAATCAGTAATGATTCAGCAATATTTAAGTTAATCTCTCCCCCATTACCACTAGCAAAAGGAGTCACGCCAATTACAGAACCATTTTCCAATCGTAGATTCTGCGCGGTAATTTGAATATCTCCCCCTTGACCACTATTGATTGTGGCAGTCGAAATTTCGCTCCCTTGATTCAAGTCGATCGCCTGATCTAGACCAATTTCTGGCAAAACCAAGTTCGTAGCATTTGCTCCTACTCCTAATAATGGTCAAGGGGGAGATATTCAAATTACCGCGCAGAATCTACGATTGGAAAATGGTTCTGTAATTGGCGTGACT
>JBCBEA010000202.1:0-7075 GCA_038529195.1 Cyanobacteria bacterium J06600_6 | reverse complement strand
GCTCAGCTTGGAACACGAACATGAAGTTGAAGGTACCCGAAATTCCCAAAGGCATACCATCGGAGAAAGAACCTTGACCAATGGGGTATACCAAGAATACTGCGGTTGCTGCTGCTACAGGAGCAGAGTATGCAACACAGATCCAAGGACGCATTCCTAGACGGAATGATAGTTCCCACTGACGACCAAGGTATGAAAATACACCGATCAAGAAATGGAAGATTACCAATTGGTAAGGACCACCGTTGTATAGCCACTCATCTAGAGAAGCTGCTTCCCAGATTGGGTAGAAGTGTAGACCGATAGCGTTGGAGCTAGGTACTACTGCTGCGGAAACGATGTTGTTTCCGTAGATTAAGGAACCTGCTACAGGCTCACGGATACCGTCGATGTCAACGGGAGGTGCTGCTACGAATGCGATTAGGAAACATGTTGTGGCTGCAAGAAGTGTAGGAATCATTAAGACGCCGAACCAACCTACATAAATGCGGTTGTTTGTGCTTGTGATCCACTGACAGAAGTTCTCCCATACACCACGCGTTTCGCGTTGTTGTAAAGTAGTTGTCATTTTGGTTATGATTGCTGGCTATTTAATTTAAAAGGTTCTGATTAGAACAAGACAAAGAAACGGAATAAAATGATGTGTTCCTTACGTCTATGTATCTAACATAACTAAATATTTACGTCTTGTCAAGTTATGTAACGTATATCTTGACTATTCTCATTTTAGCTGATAATAATGCTCAACCTGAAAAGAGCCACAGATTCCGAAAAGGAATAACGCGTGACTAAAACCAAATATTACTAATATTGTAGATAAGTTAAGACAAAGCAATTCTGAAGAGAATCGATAGTTTAGTTGCAGCGGAGTGTTATGGCAATGGCGATCGCCATTGCCAAAGAATTATGATTCAGCCGAGTCTTTAGAAAGAGATACCCTGGCAATCAATGGACAGGGAGATTCCGATTCGGATTGCGGACTGGCTTCCTCGCTCCATTCAAGACGATAGTTGGCTAGCTCCGTTCTAAAAGCAGTCATTTGCTCTATCTGACGATCAATTTCACTGATCTTCTGCGATAAAAGATTTTTGACTAAGTTACAGGGTTGCTCTCCGCGATCGCGCACCACTAAAATTTGCTTAATTTCTTCAAGAGAAAAACCAAGCCTTTGAGCCTTTTTGATAAACTCTACTTGCTCCTTCGCATTCAGGTGATAGTAGCGATAGCCGTTTTCGCCTCTATAGATAGGCTGCAGCAATTCTAAGTCGCTGTAGTAGCGCAGAGTTCCAACAGTCAGATTAGTTTGTTTGGCTAGCTGACCAATTTTAAGATAGTTTTGGCTGTAATCTACCTGCTCCACTCTTTTTCTCTTGACTTTTAACCTTTTGCTCTGGATATCAATTATGTTCGCCGACTAGACTAACTATTCCGCATGTTCGCTGACGATTTTGCCCCGAAAGACAATGTAGTTATATATATTGTATGCCAGCATGATTGGAATCAAAAAGCCGATGAAAACAATCATAAACACTAACGAGCTAGGGCTAGCAGCAGCCTGATAGATAGTAATCTGGCTGGGAATAACATAGGGAAAGACAACTAATCCCAAACCGATGAAAGAAAGAAAGAATAGTAGCAGAGTCCAAACAAAAGGTCTTCTTTCTTGATGGCGATAAAGACTCCTTAAGAGCAAAAAGACTAATAAACCTCCTAACAGAGGAATTAAAGCAAAAATGTAAACTAACGGCGGATCAAAAAGTCTGATTCTGGAGCTTTCCGAAAAGATTGGCGTCGTAATAGTTAGATAAACTGCCCCAATAAAAGTAGTAATCGCCGAAATTTTGGCAGTTTTATAGTGAGTGTCCTGTAACTCGCCTTCTGTTTTCAGAATTAAATAGGTTGAGCCAATTAGTACATAGCCCTGAATTAAGGTCAAAGCGACCAAAAGCGATCGCCAGGTTAACCAGTCCCAAGTTCCACCAATAAAATGACCTGTAGGATCGACATTGATGCCCTGTAAAACTGCCCCTAAAGCAAATCCCTGTCCGATCGCAGCCAAGAAGCTACCACCACCAAAAGCAATGTTCCAGTAAAATTTGGTCTTAGCATGTTCGCGAAACTCAAAGGCGATCGCCCGAAAGATTAAACCAAAGATCATAATCATCACGGGAATATACAGGGCTTGAAGGATTGTGCCATAGGCCAGAGGAAAAGCACCAAACAACGCCCCTCCCATCAGCACCAGCCAAGTTTCATTGGCATCCCAGACATTACCCAAACTGAGCATTAAAATACCCCGACGTTCTTCGGTAGAAGCGGTGATCGACAGAATACCTACTCCCAAATCGAAGCCGTCTAGCATCACATAGAGAAATAAGAATAGTCCGAGAATAGCAAACCAGACTTGAGGCAAGAAATATTCTAGAGATTCCATGTTAAGGGATGAAGGATAAATGATGAAGGATGAGGTGTATAGATCAGGGATAATTTGGCAATTAGCTTTACCTCTTACCTTTTACCCTTTACCTCTTACTTAAATAGTTAACTGTAATCTACCCGCGACAAACCTACTGCTGCGCTTCTAAAGGACGACTATTAGGAATATGTTCCGCTGGTGTCGTATCTAGATCGGGAGTTACTTCTTCTCCAGGTACGGGTAGATCTAAATTTGGACCCGCTTTGATAATACGGCTGGCAAAGTAAAGCGCAAAAATTAAGAGGATGCTGTAAACGATCGCAAATGCCGTCAGAGAAGTTAGAACATTACTAGCGGGAAGATTAGACGCAGCATCGACGGTGCGTATTTCACCGTAAACAGTCCAAGGTTGTCTACCCACACAGCGCACAATCCAGCCTGACTCTACTGCTATATAGCCCAGTGGCGCAGCAAAGATCCAGGTTCTTAGTAACCAGGCTTGTTTGGCAATATTTTCCGGCGATAACATGCCCCTTAGCCACTGCAAGACGGTAATAGCCATCAAGCCAGCCAGAAAAAAGCCGATCGCAATCATGGTTCTAAAGGCATAGTAAATCAAGCCAATCTGATGAGGACGATCTTCTGGGGCATATTCTTTTAAGCCCTGTACTGGTTCAGATAGCTGAGGTTTAATTTCTAGAATGTAGCTCAACAGCCCAGGAATTGAGATTTCCCAATCATTTTGTTCCGCTTTGTCGTTGGGCAGAGCGATCGCACTCCAGGAAGGAGATTCACCGGCGGGAATTGTTTCCCATTGAGCCTCCATTGCTGCGAGTTTTGTGGGCTGGTAATGATAAACCTGCTCGCCACTCAAGTGCCCAATGTATAGCTGGAGAGGAGTTACGGCGATGGCGATCGCCAACACAATTTTAAAAGAAAGAGTAAAAAATTCCTGGTTGCGCTGATTGAGAATGTACCAGGCGCTAATACCACCAATCACAAACAAAGAAGTCTCCAGGGTGGCAAAAAACATGTGGAGAACGCTATTGAGCATGAAAGGATTGAAGATTGCCTGAAAATAATCGCTAACGACAAAATTACCGTCAATAAATTGACCCCCCGCAGGAGTCTGTAACCAAGAGTTGGCGCTTAAGATCCAAAAGATTGAGAGATTTGCCCCAATTGCTACCATAATCGTGGCAAAGTAGTGCATCACGGCGGGAACTCTTTCCCAGCCAAAGAGCATGATGCCGAGAAAACCAGCCTCTAAAGCAAAAGCCATTGATGCTTCAAAGCCCAATACCGAGCCGAAAAAATCCCCTACTGCTTCAGAGAAGGGAGCCCAGTTTGTGCCAAATTCAAACTCCATTGGTAAGCCCGACGCTACACCAATGCCGAAGTTCAGCACATAGAGTTTAGACCAGAAACGAGCGTGATAGTAATAGTTTTTGTTGCGGGTTTTGAGCCATAACCCTTCCATCACAATTAAATAGATCGACATTCCTGTAGTTAAGACAGGAAAAAGCATGTGGAAAATAGCAGTTAGCGCAAACTGCATACGAGACAGGACTACAGTATCAGATAAAAATTCCATGACAACGTATTGTTAACCCGATAGTTTAAACCGACAATTCGGTGTAGATGATCGAAGCGTATCGTCTGCTGTATTTTTCAAGGCGATAATATTAATCTAGATGATTTAAACTGTGGTTCGGTCCGGCAATTGTTAAATAAAGAGCAAGAAATTTACAGTGGCGATCGCTTATCATTCAATCTAGTCAATACTCAAGCCAATTAATCCATCTGTGTCTATCTGCATTCATTCACAGATGCTATTTATCTTCCGAAGATCGACACCACAAAGCCAAACCACCACCTTTCCCTCGTGCTGCAATAACATTTTCTCTAATCAAAAAGTACTTAAAGAAAACCTGCTGCTTAAGCGATCGCTCGTAAAACCCCGCCTCTCTCTGTAGCCCATTTTTCACATAGCCGTCGTAAATATTGACCTTGGCGATCGCAATCTGTAAATAGGTGAAATCAAACGCCAAAATTCCTTTTGCGGGTAAAAACTTGATCGGTCCCGTAAGAGATAATTGCAGCCCAGCTAATTTAACCGAATTTACTACCTGTCCGATATTAGACTCTGGATCTTCGGCTTGATAGCTAATTTGAATCTTAACTAGCTTAGTAATATACCTCCCCGCACCCAAAACAACCCCAGCGCGTTTACGAGTTTTCTTCGTCCCTGTAATAAAGCGCAAATCCCAGGTTCCCAAAAGATTCCTAAAGTCAGGACTATTTTCGGTTCGGCGATCGCCTTTTTCCCAGACAAGCAAGCTAGCCACCACTTCTGATGCGTCTGGTAATTTTTGTTTCTCTTGCAAACAAGCTGGAATCTGTTCGACAATCGATATTTTGTTTTTCATAGGTGTGATTATTTCAGCTATCGTTCATACTTGTCTCCAGGCTCAAAGCGAAACACTAGCAAATTTGAACAGAAATGATTCATGCTGGGCACAAAGAAATAAGCTACATTAGTTAAGCTAAAACGACTTGAGCATAATTTGACTTCTAGAAGACGGTTTCAAGATATTCTGGTCAACATTCCCTTGCTGTTACGCCTCGTCTGGCAAGCTACTCCGCTTTACCTGCTGTTATCTTTGGCAATTAAAGGACTGCAGTCTTTAATTCCCGCCTTGATGCTGCTGATTAATAAAGCGATCGTTGATATGGTAATTGCCAACTGGGGCAATACTAATTTTATTTGGCGACCTTTAATTATTTTAGTCGGTACGCGGTTTGGGGTAAGTCTGATGAGGGCAGTACTAAACCAAACAGGGCTATATGTTAGCCAAATTTTTAACGATCGCCTCAATCTCCATACTAAGTTTGTCCTGTTAGAGAAATCAACTCAGCTAGATCTGGCTCATTTTGAATCTTCAGAATTTTATGACACTTTAGAACGAGCGCAAAACAGCGGTAGCAATTATCCCGTACGAGTAATTCAAACCCTAACTGGCTTGTTCGGACAGGGAGTGACTTTAATCAGCTTATTAGGCTTGCTGTTACAGTTTAATGTTGCGATTGTGCCTTTGCTATTTTTTACGGCACTGCCTTCTTTTTGGACAAGTATTGTTTATTCTGGGCGCAGATTTTGGATGACCCGCAAGGAGACCCAAAGCGGACGTTTGTCTAACTATATTCAACGGGTGCTAACTAATCCCGAATTCGCCAAAGAGGTCAGACTATTTAACCTGGGTGGACACCTATTAGGTCAATGGCGTGATATTCGGACTGATTTTAACCATAAGTCGGCGACAATCGCTTCTGAATACGCCAAAATGCGTGGGGTGTCGGGAGTTCTGGTCAACAGCGGGTTTTATCTTGCTTACGGCTGGACATTAATTAGAACGATTGGGGGTCAAATTTCCGTCGGCGACTTTACCATGTATACGGGAGCATTCAGCCAAGCACAGCAGCTATTGCCCTCAATTCTTGAAAGTATTGCGCGGATCTACGAATTAAATTTATATGTTTCTCAATACTTCGATTTTCTTAGTCTTGAGCCAGCAGTGACTAATACTTTTCGTCCGCGATTGTTTCCGCAACCAATTCAGCAAGGACTTTCAATTGAGAATATCAGCTTTACCTACCCTGGCGCAGCCCAGCCCACTCTATGCAACCTAAGTTTGGAAGTTAAGCCAGGAGAAAGTATTGCGCTAGTGGGTTTAAACGGAGCAGGAAAAACCACCCTCTTAAAGCTAATTACTAGGCTATACGATGTCGATTATGGCAAAATTGCGATCGACGGTGTGCCTCTGGCAGAAATTAAATTAGATGACTTACATCATAATATTGGGGTTTTAAACCAAGATTTTGCTCGTTATCAGCTAAGTGCACGGGACAACATTGGTTTTGGCAATTTACCAGAGCGTGAAAATCAGGCACGAATCGAACAGGCAGCCCTAGATTCAGGAGCAGATAAAGTCATTGAAAATCTGGAATGGGGCTATCAAACCCGCTTAGGCAAAATGTTTAAGGGCGGAGTCGATCTTTCGGGAGGACAGTGGCAAAAAATCGGCATGGCAAGAGCTTTTATCACCGATGCGCCAATTCTCATTTTAGATGAACCAACTGCTGCTCTAGATGCGATCGCCGAATATGAATTATTTGAAAAGTTCCGTACTCTTACTAAAGGAAAAATGACCTTTTTTGTTAGTCACCGCTTTTCTACTGTACAGTTGGCAGACCGCATTGTTGTCTTAGAAAATAGCCAGATTGTAGAAGTAGGTTCACATTTGGAATTAATCGAACGAAATGGTTTATACGCAGAAATGTTTCTCAAACAAGCATCTAGCTACAACCTCTAAATTAATTATCTCCCAATTCAGTTTTTTCGAGAAGGATTATCGAACTTAAAGTATGTTAACTAAATTTACATATGTTGCCATAACAATATGAAAGTTAATTGATTAACACGAATTTTACTCTCAAACGCAAATAGGTCAAAAAACCTATTATATTTTTAGCGAGCCTGTGTAGTGTATAAAAGACAACTTTCTTTTATTTGACTATGTTCATTTCTATCTAATTCATTGAGGCTAAGTATTCTAGACTTTAAAATAGGGGTGTATAGAGGTTAAAGTCTAGTTAAAT
>JBCBEA010000201.1:0-7126 GCA_038529195.1 Cyanobacteria bacterium J06600_6 | reverse complement strand
GGATGGCTTTTAGCAGCCTCAAGAATAGATAGTTCAAAATTATTGGACTTTATCAACTGATTCAGCATTTCCTGCACAAAAGGCTGAATACTATAGTTGCAGTAGTCGTTAGCCGATAAAGTTTTTAATTGTGAATCCCTAGTGAATGAGACTGCTTGTGCCATTTGCTTTGCTAATAATTAGAGGAAAAAGACGAAAAAATTATTGGTTATTGATTCTCGTTACCACTTGATTTTGGGAACTGCAATACCCGCACCAACACCACCTCCAAGTGATACGGATAAGGCGATGACCGCACTACCAACAAGAAATTCTCCCCCCGCAACGGCTTCTAATTCTTCGTCGCTCAACTCTCCTTCTGCCTGTTTTGCTTCTGCTTCTGCCTGACGTTTTTGGACTTCTGCCCAAAGTTCTTCAGGAGTAAAATCATAGCCCTTGCTATCGGCTAATTCGGTTACAGCTTGGCGATCGTCTTCTGCTTCTAAAGCGTTAGCTAGTTCACCCTGTAGAGTTTCATCTGTTTCTACTTTAGTCAAAAATTCTTGTACTGCTGAAGTTGTCATAATCCTTGAGTTTCCTTATCTATTGATTCAATCTGTAGCGGTTGTTTGAAAATACTTTTAATGGAGGATTACCATTTAATTTTAATTTTTGGGGACAGATCTTTACCTAGTGCATAACCAGCTCCTCCAGCAGCAAGACCGAGTCCTAGGCTTACTGCGACTACGAATTCTCCTCCTGCGACTGCCTCTAGCTCTTCATCGCTTAACTCTCCCTCTCCCTGTTGTTCTTCTCCTTCTGCCTGACGTTTTTGAACTTCCGCCCAAAGTTCTTCGGGAGTAAAGTCATAGCCCTTGCTGTCGGCTAATTCTGTTACGGCTTGGCGATCGTTTTCTGCATCTAAAGCTTTAGCTAATTCTGCTTGAAGAGCCTCGTCTTCGCCTACTTTAGTCAAAAATTCTTGTACTGCTGCGGTTGTCATGATTTCTTCTCTCTTAAGATAAACTTTATTTTGGCTAGTTTAGATAGTTAACAAGTGAAAACTGCTATGTTTTTCTCTTGTTTGTCTGAGCCATGAATAAACAATAAACAATTTATTTTGTACTTTCAATCCCTATAAGTTCAGTAAATAGAGTTGCTTTAGTAGTTGACAAATATTCGTAAAAGTTAAGTTTTATTCAGTTTTATTCAGTTTTATTGTATGTTTTGTCAGCGATAATATTTTTATTTAAATCAACAACTATTGCTTGAGATAAAATAAGTTATTCGTATTTTAGAGGTTAAAAAAAACAGTATGAATTCACCCCTATATCTGATTCAACAAAGTTTTTCGATAAAAGAATCAGTTAACTACAGCGTTGGTTTAGTAGTAATTTGTTTAGTGTTACTGTTGGCTTTGTGGCTGCCAGATATTCTCAGTAAAGATTAAAGTTGGCTATGACTTTGGTAATTATTAACTACAAAAAAGCGATCGCAACTATGAACAGCGATCGCCTTTTTTTTATTTACCTACTACCCACTACCCACTACCTATTTGCGAAGCTTATCCTTTAGGACTACCCACTACCTACGAATCTCTTAACTTGTCCTAAACAATCTTGTACGATTCGCAGATTAATCTAGCTGACGAGCAACTAGTCTGGCAAACAGTCCATCTTCCTTGACTAAGTCATCATATTTACCCACTTGAACTACTCTGCCTGCCTCAACTACATAAATGCGATCGGCATTGCGGATAGTACTAAGACGGTGGGCGATTACGATTCTGGTGGCGTTCATTCGATCTAAACTTTCGGTCACGATTGACTGAGTACGGTTATCTAAGGCGCTGGTTGCCTCATCCATCAGAATAATCTTGGGCTTGAGTACAAGCGATCGCGCAATTAGAAGTCTCTGTCTCTGTCCTCCCGACAGGTTACCCCCGCCTTCACTCACAATGGTGTGCATTCCCATAGGCATCTGCTCGATATCTTCGGCAAAGCCTGCCATTCTGGCTGCCTCCCAGGCTTCTTCGAGGGTAACTAATGCTCCACTAGCAATACTTTCAAAGATTGAACCATTAGAAGCACGAACGTTTTGTAAAACTACCCCAAGCTGTCGTCTAACGGCGGGAACATCTAGTCCTGCTAAATCTTGTCCGTCGTAATATACCGTCCCGCTTAGAGGGGTTTCAAATCCTAACAACAGGCGGAAGATAGTGGATTTTCCGCTACCTGAAGGGCCAACAAAAGCGACAAATTCTCCTGGGTAAGCGCAAACACTGACATCTTCGAGAGTTAAAGGTCCTTCATTGCCATAGCGAAAGGTAACGTGGTCTAAGGATAGACGACCTGTTAATCTGCCTGGACTCGCTTTGTCTAGATTTGATTCGGGTTCGGTTTGTAAAATTGGCTGCGCCCTTTCCCACAGGGGGACAATCTCTAAGATATCCGTAAAGGTATTGCTAATATCTGTTGCGCCACCCAGAAAAATGCCAAAGGCGCTATTGAAAGCCAGAAATGTTCCCGCGTTAAAACCGAGAGGATTATTTTTCGAGCTAGCTATTTGGATAAACAGAATCGCAAACCAAAAGAGCAAAATCGAGCTAACTTCTGGTAGAGCTTCGCTAAAGGTCGATACCCCATCGTTAATCTGCTGCACCCGCGAGCTGAGTTTAAGTCGCTGGCTATATTTTTCTGCCCAGGCTGCAAAAGCCCGTCCTTCCGCAGCAGCTACTCTGAGTTTGGAAACGCCCCCGATTAGTTCGACGGTGAGGGAGTTGATTTCGCCGTCTAATTCTTCCTGTCGTCGCTGTTTTTTAATTAGCAGGCGAGTCGAAACAATGGTCACCACAACGGTTAGGATCGCAATGCCCATGCCGATCAGTGCCAGCTTGACGCTATAGACAAACATCAAAACCAGATTCAACAGGGCAAAAATACCGCTTAAGAGAGTTCTTTGGGTTGCTCCACTTAGCTGTCCCCGCACCTCACTGACCGCCATCAGGCGCATCATTAGATCCCCCGAAGAGTATTCGCGGAAAAAGGCGGGACTAAGCTGAAGCAGTCGATCCCAAACGGCGGGCTGAAGATTACTATCGGCAGCATTTTCTAGCCGTAAAGAAACGATGCCCTGAGCTAGCTGAAATAGGGTTTTACCAATGGCAGAAGCAAATAAAGCTAGCCCAATCTGCCAGAGTAACAGGCGATCTCCATCGGGAATAGCATTGTTAACTAACATCGCCGTGGCTTGGGGTGTAACCATGCCCAACAGCGTGCCGATTATACCAAAGACAAAGATGGTTACTAGCTCGACTTCGTAACCCTTCGTGCCAAAGCGAAACACTTCTAAGGCTCGGTACATCGTCGGCGGGAGAGGACGATAGAACATAATTGCTTCGGGAGAAACACTGTCCGCTATCGTGGCATCAACTTCGACTTTGGTTCTGGTTTTGGGGTCGAATAAGTCATATTTACTACCTTGATTAAGGTAATTGTTGGCTTTGGGTAATAAAGCGATCGGCGAATTATCTCCCAGGCGATATCCTAGCAGGGCATCATATTCTTCTTGCCACCAGTCACCGTCTAAAATGACCCGACGAGTACGAAACATTGAGGCTCTAGCGATCGCATCTAAAGGATCTTTGACTCGATTGAGATCTTCAGCGTCAGAAGGAGGATTGATTTTAATATTTCTGACTCTGCCTACCGCCCCCGCAGCGACGAGTAAGGCATCTCCTCTCTGTACCGTATCCGTAGCCACCGTTGGGTTTAATACCCCTGCAATACTGCTTAATGCAGATTCTGTTACCTGGCGATTGATGTTGTTACGCTGCTGAAAACGGGCGTACTCAACCTCGGCTTCTTGCTGTTTGGTTTGATAAAAGTAGCCCAGAAAATAGCTATGGAGTAAGGCTAGGCTGTCGGGCAGCTTTGAATCATCTAGCTCCGCAGTGGGGAGGGTATAAACATCTAGCTCCGACTGGGCAATCAGACCCATTTTGGAAGTGAGGGGCAACCTAACGGTAGATTCCGTAACGGGAAAATCTTGATTTAACCAGGAAGCTGTACCCGATCGCACTTCTACCCAAACCACCTCATCTTTGGGTGGCTGTAGAGTTTGACTGGGAGTGAGGGACAAAAAACGTTCGCCACTGGCAGAAACCAGATTAGCTAAAGGAATCTGCTGCCCTGCAAGCCACTGATTAAAATGATTTAACCAACCTTCTAGCCAGGCGATCGCCTTGGGGTTGTGCTGTTGGAGTTTAGAGCTAAAATCTGCCAAGGATATTGCCTGTAACTCTGTCGCCTCAATCGCCACCGCCACCATCCCCAAAAGATTTACGCCATCGGGACTGGGGACAAAGGGAACGCCAAATAATACTTCTCCTGGCTCGACTGTAAACAAATACTGACGCATTCCGTGAATACGGCGATCGCTATCTGCCGTCATGGCAAATATTCCTACCGTCCCCGATCTAACTAGCCATATAGTTGAGGTAGGGTCTAGGGGTAATAGTTGATTTCCCTTGAGACTCATCTCAGCGGGAGAACTTTTTCGCTCAAAACTTGATTGAATCATTTTGATTTTATTTAAATTACTCGATTTGAATTAAGCAGACACGCCATTACTAGCAACTTCTGATGTGCCAACCAGAGTGGTATAGATCCCCGATTCGGCACGTAGAGAGTCGTGAGTTCCCCGCTGGACGACTTGACCCCGATCTAAGACGATAATTTCATCACAGTCACGAATAGTACTCAGTCGGTGCGCCACAACCACGCAGGAACAGCCTCTTCTTCTTAAATTGCGATCGATAATTAATTCGGTTTCCGCATCCAGGGCGCTAGTTGCCTCATCTAAAACTAATACTTGAGGATTCCTGACTAGGGCGCGGGCAATTTCTAACCGCTGTCGCTGTCCCCCACTGAGGTTCATTCCGCCTTCGTTGAGAGGGGCATCATAACCCCCAGGCATTTCGAGAATTAGGTCGTGAATCGCTGCATCTTCACAGGCTGCAATCAAATCGCGATCGGGGATGGTGCTATCCCACAGGGTTAAGTTTTCTCTGACCGTCCCCGCAAACAAAAAGATTTCTTGTTCCACCATCGAGAGGGAGTTAGCCAGCACTGCACGGGGAATATTTTGGCGATCGCGACCGTCGAGCAATATTTCTCCCGACCAGGGTTGATAGAGTCCTGTAATAATCTTGGCGACCGTGGATTTACCCGAACCGCTACCTCCTACCAGCGCCACCCTTTGCCCAGGCTGAATAGTTAAATTTAGGTCTTCAATCAGGGGTGCTTCTAGAGGCGAATAACCAAAGGTAAGCGATCGCAGCTCAACATAGCCCTGCAAACTAAAAGCATCGAGATGAATTGCACTATCGGTGGTCTGGCGATCGATCGCGCGATCGGCCTCGGGGTCGATCGGATTTTCTAAAACATCATCTAGACGGTTGAGATCTGCTTCTAAATCCTGAAGGGTGCTGCCAAAATTAACTAGCTGGTTGACAGGATTGAGAAATTCGCTGGTTAAAGCCTGGTAGGCAATCAGCATCCCAATACTGAGACTACCGTTCATGACTCGCAGTCCACCGATTAACAGAATACTGGTGGTAGCCAGGGCGGTTAATAAGACAGGTATGGTATTCAAAATCTGGGAGGGTAAGCCCAATTCCTGTTCTGCATTCAGGGTTTTGGCATAGTAGCCTGCAAACTTAGAAAACAGATCGGACTCTAAACCACTAGCCTTAACGGTTTCAATATTCTGAATCCCGCTAATGGCAACCCCCGCAACTTTACCCGTTTCCTGTGCCAGACGCATATTTGCATCTACCCGACTACGGGACAGATATCTCAAAGCCAGTAAATTAGCACCCGCAAAGGCGATCGTAATTAGGGTTAGCACCCAGTCATACATAAACATGATCGAGCCATAAAAAATAATCATGACCGTATCAATTACCGTCGTTGCCAGCCGACCCGATAAAACATTGGCAACCTTATCATTAAGCTGCGATCGACTACTAATTTCCCCTGCATATCTTTGGGCGTAAAAACTAGTGGGCAAGCGCAGAATATGCCAGAAAAAAGCGCCAGACATTGAGGCAGACAGCTTTAACATCAGCTTGCGCAGATAGGTTAAACGCATCCGCGCCAGCAGACCTCGAATCGCCGTAGTAAAGACCATGCCCAAAATCAGGGGACGCACCCATTCTTGACGACCCTGGACTAAGATTTCATCAATAAAGACCTGAGTAAAGGCGGGTACAGCCAAACGGGGAATAGTTAAGATCAGTCCTGCCAGCAAACAGAAAATTACCGCGTCGCGAGAGTTGCTGAGACGAAAAGTTAGGGCGGGCAAAATTCCTTTTTTGCGTCCTCCCCGCTCGAAGTTTTCCCCTGGTTCCATCACCAGGATGACTCCCGTATAGTTGCGATCGAATTCATCGTAAGTAACCGTTCTTGGACCACTGGCAGGATCGTTAAGATAGACCTTATCTTTGCCAAAACCTTCGAGAACTAGAAAATGGTTGAAGCCCCAAAAAACAATAAAGGGTGGTTTGATTGTGCGGGCAACTTCGAGAGATTTCTTAAATCCCTTGGCTTCCAAGCCGTACAGACGGGCAGCCTTGAGGACGTTAGAAGCTTTACTGCCATCCCGCGATACGCCACAGTCTCTTCGCAATTGCGTCAGCGGAACGATCCGTTTATAGTAGCCCAACATAATGCCTAAAGCTGCTGCACCACATTCGACCGCTTCCATTTGCAGCAGAGTCGGGGTTTTAACCCTCACCGAGTTCTTTTTTGGTAAATATTTTTTAATAAGGTTTAACATATTTCTTTGCTAGCTAAAAGCCTTTGGGGATTGGAGATTGGGGGATTGGGGACTGGGGATTGGGGATGAGGAAGATGTCAATACCTACTACCTACTACCTACTACCTACTACTTACTACCTACTACCTACTACTTACTACCTACTACCTAAACAGTTAATAAAGTCCCGTCAGAGAGCGGAAAATGGGAATCACATAGGCAATGGGCGCAATTTTGCCGACCTGCACCTTGACCTGAGCCGTTGTTCCTGGCGAAACTGCGATTTCTGGACCTTTGGAAGAAGACCAGGCATAGCCACTAGCGTTAT